>JBJHCI010000063.1:3087-4377 GCA_050485925.1 Maricaulaceae bacterium | reverse complement strand
CCAGGATTTCCGCTGGCGGCAGGCTGAACTCGACATTGCGCTTGTCGAAAGAGACCACCTCATCGGCAAACGGCAGCTTGAAGTGAAGGCCAGGATCTTCGTCGCCCGGCTCGTTGATCACGGCGATGGGATTGCCTAGCCGCAGGACAAGGGCGGACTCGCGCTCATTGACCGTGTAGGTGGCAGACAGGCCGACCACCACAGCGATGGCCGCCAGAACACCCAGTGCAATCAGGATAATGCGGGACATATCAGCGGTCTCCCGTTCTGGATGCGGAACCGGCTTGCGTACGGGCAGGACTGCGATTGCGGCCCAGCTGGTCAAGCGGCAGGTAAGGCACCGCGCCACTGCCCGATTGCTGATCGAGAATGATCAGCTCGGACCGGCCCAGCACCTGTTCCATGGTTTCAAGGAAGATGCGCCGGCGCGTCACGTCGGGGGCCTGCCGGTATTCCTGGAAGATGGAGTTGAAGCGGTCGGCCTGACCTTCGGCTTCGGCAATCACCCGGTCACGATAACCACGCGATTCCTCCAGCAGACGCACCGCCTCACCGCGCGCTTCCGGGATCACCCGGTTGGCATGGGAGCGAGCCTGCAATGCCAGACGCTCAGCGTCCTGACGAGCCGCGTCCACATCGCGGAATGCGTCCAGCACGCTGGCCGGAGCCGAGCTCTCACGCAGCTGGACTTCCAGCACCTGAATGCCGGAGCGATAGTCGCTCATGGTCCCCTGGATGATGTCACGGGCGCGGCGGGCCGCCTCGACGCGGCCCTCGGTGATCATCGACTCCAGCGTGGTGGTGCCGACCACCTCACGCATGGCGCTTTCCGCCACGGCTTTTACCGTGCCGTTCGGATCACGCACATTGAACAGGAAATCGCGCACGCCATCGGGATAGGTGAGATCGACGCGCCATTGCACCACAAAGTCCACCTCGACGATGTTCTCATCGCGCGTCAGCATCAGGCTTTCGGCCGGTGTCGCGCCAACGGCCACCTCGTTAGTGGTGGTCACTTCGGGCAGCAGCACGGTCTCGAAGGGCACCGGCAGCTTGAACTGCAGACCTGAACCGGTCGTGCGGACATACTCGCCAAAGCGCAGCACCACGCCGGCCTGTTGCGGGCCGACCACATACCAGGCAGAGCCCGGCCATGCGAGCCACACGAAGAAAATGCCCGCCGCAATCAGGCCAAGTCCGGCCAGGGACGCAATGAGCATGCGCGACCGTCGCTGCGAAATCTGCAGCGCCTCGGCATACGGGATGTTGGAGAAACTGATCATGTTGTAG
>JBJHCI010000063.1:0-3077 GCA_050485925.1 Maricaulaceae bacterium | reverse complement strand
CCCTTGCCGCCACCGCCGCCGAACATGCGCCGGATCCGCTCCTGAAGCTGGGAGATGAACTGTTCAAGATCCGGCTCGCCACCGCCCGAGCCATTGCCCGAGCCGCGCCGTCCGCCACCACCGCCGGGGCCCTGCCCCCACGGGTTCTGGTTATTGTTGCCGCGCCGTCCGCCGCCGCCGGAGCCCCAAGGCCCCCCGCCGCCGCCTGCATTATCGTTCCAGGGCATGGATGTCCTCGTAACGGAATGAAACTGAGAGGGTGTTGGGTGTGTATGTGGACGGATCGTCGCCCCGGTTCAAGTGAAACCGGCATGGAGTGCAGTGCGGCCGGCAAGGCCGGGGGCCTGCGCCGCACCTGCCCTGACCGTGTTGGCCGGCGGTTGCGGGCTGCCTACTCCCCGCCGAACCGCTCCCGCCACTCGGCGACTTTGTCATCCTCCACCTTGGCAAAGAGCACCTCCGGCGGAGTTATAGCATGGCCGCGCGGCAGGGCGTCGAGCAGGGTCTTGTCCTGCCAGTCCGGCCAGGCCCGGTTGCCGTCAGGGACGCCGAGCGCATCGAGAACCTTGCTCGCCGTGTCCGGCATGATCGGCTGGGCGATGATGGCAAAAACGGCTGCGAGATTGAGGCCTGTGCGCACGCCGACCGCCGCCGCGTCGACATCGCTCTTATACTTCACCCAGGGCTCGGCCCGGGTCAGGTATTCATTGCCCGCCGCCCAGATGGCGCGGGTTTCGGCTGCCGCCTTGCGGAACTCCATCGCCTCATAATGGGCGCTGAGCGCCTTCAGCCGCCCGGACAGCTCCTTTTCCATCCACGCTTCCGCCTCGCCGGGCGTGCCGGCATCGGGCACCTGCCCGTCGAATTTCGCGGCACAATACTTGGTGATCCGGTTGACGAAATTGCCGAGCACATTGGCGAGGTCGGAATTGATCGCGCCTTGAAAGCCCTCCCAGGTGAACTGGGTGTCGGAGCCTTCGGGCGCATTCGCCGTGAGATACCAGCGCCAATAATCAGCGGGCAGCAGGTCGAGCGCAGTATCCATGAACACGCCGCGCTTCTCGCTGGTGGAGAACTTGCCGCCATACCAGTTCAGCCAGTTGAAGGCTTTCAAGCGGTCCACGAGCTTCCACGGTTCTTGCGAGCCCAGAATGGTCGCGGGAAAGCTAACGGTGTGGAAGGCCACATTGTCCTTGCCCATGAACTGGACGTAGGAAACGTCGCCCGCCCCCTTGTCGGTGCGCCACCAGCGCTCCCAGTCATGCCCCGTGGCTTTCGCCCATTCGGCGGTCGCCGCGATATAGCCGATCGGCGCATCGAACCAGACATAGAAGACCTTGTCTTCAAAGCCTTCGCGGGGGCCACCATCCTTCGTGACCTTCACGCCCCAGGAGAGGTCGCGGGTGATGGTGCGGTCGCGCAGGCCTTCATCGAGCCATTTATAGGCGATGGAGCGGGCGAGCTGCGGCCAGCTGGTGGCCTCGTCCACCCAGGCGCGCAGGCGGCCCTCCATCGCACTCTGTTTCAGCTGAAGATGACGCGTATCGCGTACTTCCAGATCACGCGAGCCGGAAATGGTGGAATAGGGATTGATGAGGTCGGTGGGTTCGAGCAGCTTGCCGCAATTATCGCACTGGTCGCCCCGCGCTTTCTCATGGCCGCAATTCGGGCAGGTACCCTCCACATAGCGGTCGGGCAGGAAGCGCTTGTCGGCGTTGGAATAAATCTGTTTTTCGACGATCTCCGCGATGAGGCCCCTGGCTTCGAGCACCTCGGCAAAGTGCTGGGTCAGCGCGGCATTCTCCGGCGATGAGGTGCGCCCGAAATAGTCCCAGGAGAGCGCAAACCGTTCTCCGATCGCCTTCTGCAGGACATGCTGCTCATCGCAATAGGTGCGTACATCCTGCCCCGCAGCCGCAGCAGCGAGTTCCGCCGGCGTGCCGTGCTCATCCGTGGCGCAGACATAAAGCACCTCATGGCCCCGCATCCGCTGGAAGCGCGCATAGACATCAGCAGGCAGCATGGAGCCGGCCAGATTGCCCAGATGCTTGATTCCATTGATGTAAGGCAGCGCAGAAGTAATCAGTATACGGGCCATGGCGGCGAATCCCCAACGGGCGTATGGTTAACTCAGGCGCAAGCCGCGCCATCAACGACAGTTCGAGGGCGGAGCAATAGCCGCCCCGGACGGGGAGGAAAACACTCATGCCCAGAATCTTCGGTCACGATCTTCTAGCGGTCATCGCCGCGGCGGTCGCCATCTATGCCATAGGCTTTGTCATATACGCGCTTGTCTTCTCCGACTTCTGGATGGCGCAGTACGGCTACACGGCCGACAGCTTCGCCGGCCATGAATGGAAGATGTTCCTTGGCCCCATCATGCCTATCCTCACCACGCTGGGGCTCGCGGCGCTGTTTCAGGCCGCAAACGCCAGCGGGCTCAACGCCCATATCCGTATCGGCGTCATCGCCTGGGCGGGCTTCTCGCTCAGTGCGCTGCTTTACAGCTTTGTCTACGGCATCACCGTGACACCGGCAGCGCTCGCGCTTGATGCGGTGCATCTGCTGCTCGGAATACTCGCGGCTTCGGCCATTCTCGTCTGGCGGAAATAGGAGATCATCACAATGGATATTCTTGGTGTTTCACTCATTGGCTGGATCCTCGCCACGGTGGGCTTCATGGCGGTGGGGTTCGTCTGGTACGGGCCCCTGTTCGGCAAGAAATGGATGGAGCTGAACGGCTTCACGCCCGAATCCTTTGAAGGCGCGAACATGACCCTGACAATGGTCAAGGGCGTCATCAATTCGGCCGTCATGGCAGCTTTTATCGGCTATGTGCTGGTAGCCGTGGGCGCGGGTGATCTGGTCGCCCACCTGAAATGGGCGTTCCTGCTCTGGCTCGGCTTCTCGGCCACCACGCAGGCTCTCTCCCATATCTGGGAACGCCAGCCCTTAAAGCTCACCCTCATCCACTGGAGCAATAACCTTGTCGGCTTCCTGCTGGCGGGGCTGATTTTCGCCTTTCTCTAGGCAGTAACGTCACCGGTGCGGCAGCGGCGCGCTTGCCCGGCGCGCCG
>JBJHCI010000062.1:0-8599 GCA_050485925.1 Maricaulaceae bacterium | reverse complement strand
CGCTTAGCACTTGCCGCCCGTCAGGCCAATGCGCGGCACCCGCCTCCGCTGCGTCTGTCCGTACCGCCAGCTTGCGTGCATGGCATACCGGGAGTAGGCCTATGATCGTCAGGAACAATCAGCGCCAGGACGGCTGCGGACAACAGGTCGGGGGTTGCGTTTGAAAGGCATCATACTTGCGGGTGGAAGCGGCACCCGGCTTCAGCCCATGACGCTGGCAATGTCAAAGCAGTTACTGCCGATCTATGACAAGCCGATGATCTATTACCCGCTTTCAGTGCTCATGCTGGCGGGCATACGCGATATCCTGATCATCACCACGCCGGAAGATCAGTCCGCTTTTCAACGCCTGCTGGGCGATGGCAGTCAGTGGGGTGTGCGCCTCGTCTATGCCGTCCAGCCGAAACCGGAAGGGCTCGCCCAGGCCTTCCTCATAGGAGAGGACTTCATCGGCACCGATCCGGTGTGCCTGGTGCTGGGCGACAACATCTTCTACGGGGGCGGGCTGGAAAAAATGCTGCAGCGCGCAGCCGGCCAGACCTCTGGTGCAACCGTTTTCGGCTATCGCGTAAATGATCCGGAGCGCTATGGCGTGGTGGAATTCGACGCGGCTGGCCATGCCGTATCGATCGAGGAAAAGCCAAAAAAGCCGAAATCGAATTTCGCCGTCACCGGGCTCTATTTCTACGATAACGCCGTCATTGATATCGCCGCTTCAGTGACGCCGTCCGAGCGGGGCGAGCTGGAGATCACCAGCGTCAACCAAGCCTATCTGGAACGCGGTACACTGCGCGTGGAGCGCATGGGGCGCGGCTATGCCTGGCTTGATACCGGCACCCCCGACTCCCTTATTGACGCGGCCCAGTTCGTGGCCACGCTGGAGGCTCGGCAGGGCCTGCAGATCGCCTGCCTGGAAGAGATCGCCTTCCGCAAGGAATGGATCAGCCCCGATGCTCTGGCCCGCGAGGCCCGCAAGTTCGGCAAGTCCAAATACGGCACCTATCTGCGCTCGCTGCTACGCTAAAACGGCTCCTGCTCGAGAACAGACGCGCCGCATCGCGGCAAGATCACGAAATCGCGGTGCCAGTATGACGCCAGGCGAGCAGGTCGCCGGGCATCTGGCGCAGCAGCCAGACATAAGGGGCCTGGCTCCACGGCAGGATATGGGGCGTCATATTGTCGAGCACGTAATCGCCGCTATGCGTGCTGACGACGAGCACGGCATGGCGCCCGGTGGCCTGGGAATGACCGACTGCAAGGAAGAGGGCGCTTTCAGGTACGCCCGCCTCGATAAGGGCGCGCCGCTTTTCCAGCGCGTAGTCCTCGCAATCACCTTCTGCAATTCCTTCCACGCTCAAGGGCAGTGTCCAGAATTCGGCCACACCATGCACCTCGATATCATCGCGCGGACGGATCGCCATATTGATAGACTGGTTGACCCGGTTCAGGAGGGTAAACAGGGCAGCATCGGCGATTGGCAGGCTTTCTGCGTCGGCCGAAAGGTCGGGTGTGGTGATGCCGCCGTCACTGGCCAGCGCATCTTCGAAAAGCGCACCTTCCCGATCGCCGTCGGCGTCCATCGCATCATCCTGCGCCAATGCGTCCTTGCTCGGCATGGATGTCGCCCGACTCACTCCTTCCATAAGGACAGGATCGGGGGCCGTGACGGACTTGGCACCATCATGGTCACCCCCCAAGACTACAGCCCCGGTAGCCGTTTCCTCGGCTCCCGCCAGAACAACGCCATCAGAGAGGCTGGCGCGCGCGGTACGCCCGGCATCGCCGCACACCTCGGGAAGACGCTGACACATATCGAGAAGGCCGGCCGGTGGCATGGCCATGGCCCCGGACGGCATATGGGAGGACGGGGCAGGCGTGGTCGCACACGCCGTAACCGAGACGGCTGCTGCCAGAGCCATCACAAGGCCCCGCCAGCTACCCGCCAGCTTTGAGGGAATACATCCCTGCATGACCACCCTCCATGTGTTATCGGAGGGCAATCATCAATAATAGATTTTAATATTGACCTTTTCTTTATAGTTTATATTAAGTTAAATGACATGGTATTTATAGTTAATATGAATTAAGTATAATGCTTTATTTATAGCGCTAAGGTTGGTTACATATCGTTCACCATGTCCTGAAGCGGGCTGGCCGTGTGCAGTTGGCTGGAATCTAGTCGGTCAGGAGACGCTCGATCCTGGCCCGCATGTCATCAGGTGCCCGGTTCGCCAGCTGTTGCAACCAGCGCCGGTCCGCACGGCGCAGGGAGAGCACCAGCACTTGCGAGAGTATCGGGCCCCTGAGGGATTCATCGAGCTCCCCCCACGCCAGCACCGCCATCTCAAGCCGCCAGCGCATGACCTCGCGATCCCCGTAAGGGCTGAGATGAAGGCTCTGCGCCAGAGCGTGGCGCCCAGCGTCGGTAAGCTGGCCATGGCGCGCCAGATCAATGAAGGCCAAACGGTTCCAGGCGGTTACAAGGCGCGGCTCGCGTTCAAGGGCAGCACGCGTGGCCCGTTCGGCGAAATCGAGATCGTAGATGTCAGCTTCAATGGCGCGCGCGCCATAGGCATCCCTCAGATAGGCCGATGGTGGCAGACTTTCCTGCTGCGCCAGCTCGGAAATCTGCTCAAGCGATAGCCGATAGGCGGTATTGGCCTCAAGACGCATCTGGCCCTGCCAGGCCATCCATCCCGCCAGCGCCAGCGCGGCAGCCGCAAAGCCTAGACGCGAGGCCAGCCCGGCCCATTCCGGCGCGGCAATCTCGTACTGCGCGGGTTTCCCATAACGATCGCCGGCCGCAATGCCCGCGCCCAGCCCCAGCACCCAGACCCACCACCACATCACACCGGGTATCTCCAGCGCATAATCGGTAAGGCTATGAAGGAGCACCAGAAGGCTTATCGCGATCACAGCTCTGAGATGCAGCCGCTGCCGGCGGCGAGTTTTAAGCCCCCGAAATACCGCCAACACAAGAGAGAGAACGGCCGCCCACATAAGGAGCGAGCCCACCCACCCCGCCTGCAACAACCACTCCAGATAAACATTGTGGGCCGCATTGGTGCGGATCAGGCGGTGGGCATTCTGACTGGTCGCAACAAGATCATTGGTGAAGGCAAAACTGCCAAGGCCGTGCCCCCAGACCGGATGGAGGCGCACCGCATCCCAATAGGTGCGGAACATTTCGATGCGCGTGGCATCATCAAACAGCCGGTCGAGACGACGCGAAGCCAGCTCGCCAGACACTGTCCAGACCAGGCCCGCTATGACGATAAAGCCCCCTGCCCCGGCGATTGCCAAGCCGAGACTGCGCCGTCCGGCATCGCCTTTCCGCGTCAGCGTATAAGATTGCCAGGCAATTAAGAGGAGTGCGACAAGGGCGGTAAAGGTAATCCCCCCCCTTGAAGCGGTAAGAACAAGGCAGGTCGCCGGAATCAGAGTGGCGATCAGCGCAAGGGAAATACCCGGCGCGCAGCGGGCCAGAGGGTAGCGCCGGATAATGGCCTTGCGCAGCTGAGTGTAGAGCTCGGCCAATCCCATCAGGCTGACCATGCCGAAAAAAGTCGCCGCCGTGTTGGGTGACAGGAACCCGCCTGCCAACCGGGAGATGGCATAGGCGCGTTCGACCCCGAACACGGTGCGCGGCGACATCGTGAAATCGATAAAGGCCCAGGTCGCAATCAGCGTGCCGGCCCCCAAGGTTAGGCGCCATAACAACGCCGCCGCACCCTCTTGTTTCGCGCTGGCGCGCGCAATCAGCCAGATACACCCAGCCGCTGAGAGCGCGGCCAGTTCAGGCGCGGCCGTGTCCATGCGCCCAGTAAGAAGGTGCAAGGCGGCGAAAAGTCCGAGCAGCACCGTGCCCACCCACACACCAGGCGTTGGCTGGTATCTTGCAGAAAGGAGGCCCGCCAGAGCAGTGAGGGCCACGAGAGCCACCGAGAAGAATGCCTTCGCCGCGGGGATGTCGGCCCCGAAGAAGATCGCCGCAGCGCATAAGATCGCAAGGCATATCCCCGGGGGGGAAATCAGTACCAGAAGCGAGCGGGGTGTTTCCGGCATGGTCATGCCCTGTCTGTGGGCCCTGTGCCGCGAAACACCTAGAAGAAGCGCTCGCCGATGCGGATCGTGTCACCCGGCTGAACCGGCGTGTTCACGGTCAGCGGATATTCCACCTCCCGGTCCGATCCCGCCCGCTTGATGAAGACACGCCGTGTATTGGCCCGATAAGAGAACCCGCCTGCTGTCGCGACAGCATTGATCACGGTCAGTCCCGAGGTGAAGGGATATTCACCCGGATCGCGCACCTCGCCCATTATATAATAGGGCCTGAAATTCATCACCTCGGCGCTGACGCGCGGGTCATTCAGATAACCTTCGCGCAGCTCAGCTTCGACCGCGCGCTGGAACTCGCGCAAGGTGAGCCCGTCTGCGGCGACCTCGCCGATCAAAGGAAGGGAAACGGCCCCGCTGCCATCCACGGTGTACTCGCCCGACAACGTGTCCTCACCAAACACGATGACGCGCAAGCGGTCACCGGAACCCAGGCGGTATTCAATAACGGGGCGCTGCTCCTCGGACTCCGGGGACAGATGAAAATCGGCCTCTCCTGTCGCTCCGGACGTGGCGCACGCGCCAGCAAAACAGGCAAACGCAAGTATTGCGATTAGGCGCAGCATGTCATTCCCCTCGGAGCTGGGCAGTCACTTGACGGTATTTCACCCGTTTGGCCAAACAAGGGCAAGCCAAACCGGCCTCAGCTTTCACGTCTTTGCACTTGCAGGAAGTAGGCCCCCTCCCCCTCCAGCCGCACAGCCGTCAGCAAGCCGGTGAGATACGCCCCGGTGTCGAGCCCTATACGGCGCTGATCGTGATGATAGGCCTTTTCCGGTGTGTGCCCATGCACCACGATATGATCCCAGCGGCGGCGCGCGTGCAGGAAGCGGTCACGGATCCAGAGCAATTCCTGTTCGGTCTGCGCTTCCAGGGGCTTGGCAGGCTCCACACCAGCATGGACAAAGAGGTAAGGCTCGATCAGCACATAGGGCTCAAGGCGCTCTAGAAAGGCACGATGATTATCCGGCAGAGCCGCATCAAGTGCGGAACGGGCCTCTTTCCATATCTCAGCACCGGCATTGGCCGCCGGAGGCTTTACCCCGTATGCGGCAAGCGTCTCCCCACCCCCATACTCCACCCAGGAGGGCCCTACCGCTGCATCGGCCAGAAAATCGCGCATCGTCGCTTCGTGATTGCCGATGAGGAAACGGGTTTGGAACGGCATGCCGGTCAGGGTCGACAGACGCTCAATCACCGCGCGCGAGCCAAGCCCGCGATCAATATAATCACCCAACATAACCAGAGTGATGTCAGTGCCTTGCGGGGCATTCTGCGCATCATCGCAGAGCTTCTCCAGCATGCGCGCGAGAAGATCGTCCTGCCCGTGTACATCGCCCACGGCGTAGAGACGCACACCCTCAGGCAGGACAGAGTGATCAGGCGTATGCCGGTGCCCGCTGAACAGGTTTTTCAAACTCTTGAACATGGCCGGACGCTATATCGCACATCAAAACGGCGCAACGCACAGCGGGACGGGGTGGGCATGAAAGGGGTCAAAGGCGGAAAGTTTATCCGACCGGCCGGTTATACCCTTGACACAAAGACAGTTAAGGAAAAGCGTGCGGGTGCAGCAAGGGGCGGGATATTAATCATAATACTGCCGCACGGCCCGCGCCTTGCGTGATCGTCGTGGCGATGACCGGACGCGGCTTCGTGATGGGATGCCTGTCAGCAGTCCCGGCGCGCCACGAAACGGGTGAAAAGGTGTTTTCACCCGCATGGCGGTAGCGTGGAAACAGACCGGCTAACGCGCTTTGGCGATAGCCTTGATATATCTGCCTTTACGGATGGCTGACATCACACAATCACCCCCGACACCGCCACCCTCAAACGGATGGCGCGCGGCTGTAGACAAGCTGAAGGCCCGCGCGTTTGACGGACCGGCGGGCAATGTGTTCCGCGGCATGGCAACACTCGCGGTTGGCAGCGGCACGGCACGGCTGATCAGCCTTGCCGCCATACCGATACTCACCCGCATATACAGCCCGGAAGATTATGGTGTGTTGGCCGTGTTCACCGCGTTCGTCGCCATACTGGCCCCCGTTTTGACAATGCGCTATGTGCTGGCCCTGCCTCTGCCAAAGCATGACGGCATGGCGATCAACCTGCTGGCGCTCGCGGGCGGGCTGACCCTTATATCTACCGGCATACTCACGATTGTACTTGGCCTTTTTGGGACGCCAATCTTCGAAGCGCTTTCCATGCAGGCCCTGGCGCCCTGGTGGTGGCTGATAATCATCGGACTTCTGGGCACGTCACTCTTTGAGACGATGAATATGTGGGCGACGCGGGCGCGCGCCTACAAACCTATCGCGAAAACCCAATTCATGCAGGCTGTGGCAGGCGATGGAACGAAGATCGCGCTGGGGCTAATGGGGCTGACGGCGCTCGGTCTGCTCATCGGCCAGATCATCAAGCAGAGTGCCGGCACCATCAATCTGGCCCGCACCTTCTGGTCCGGCCTGCGCAGGCATGCCCGCCAGATCCGCCCCGGCCGCATGCTGTTCGCCGCGCGGCGCTATGCAGGCTTTCCTGCTTACCGCCTGCCGTCGCAGTTTCTCCTTATGCTGTCCACGCAAGCCCCGCTCCTTTTCGTGGCTGCGATGTACGATGCGCAAACAACAGGACAGTTGGGCCTCGCCCTTATGGCGCTCGCCCTGCCGATCAGTCTGCTGGGCCAGACAATGAGCAAGGCGTTCTACGCTGAAGGCGCAGCCATAGGCCGCAAGTCACCCGACATCTTACGCGCGCTTACCCACAGCATCATCAAGCGCCTCCTGCTTCTGTCCCTTCCGCCCGCGCTAGCCCTGCTGGTGTTTGGCGAGACGATTTTCACACTCGCGTTCGGAGCCAATTGGCAGCTGGCCGGCACGTTTGCCTCGGCATTGGCGATCTACCTGGTATTCCAGTTCCTGCAAACGCCGGTGGCGCACTTGTTTTACATCTTCGAAGCTCAAAAGCAGCTTCTGTTTTTGAATCTGCAAAGAACGGCGATAATCGCCGGATGCTTTGGCGCTGCTTATGTAATGAAGGTGGAAGCCGTCACGGCGATAATACTATACGCTGTCGCTCTTTCTGCGCACTACGCTCTGAGTGTGTACTGGGCACTAAGAATCATACCCGCTGAGCGCGCACGCCCGTGAAACTCCTTCTGAATTCCGGCGGAAGCCCCCTCTCCGGTTCGGTAACGGTCTCCGGGGCCAAGAACAGTGCCTTGCGCCTTCTGGCGGCCAGCCTTCTGACCGATGGCGATGTCACGCTGGATAATTACCCGGCCGAACTGCTCGACGCGCAGGTGCATGTCGGCATGCTGGAGGCACTGGGCAAGTCCTGCACCACCGGCCCTGATACCATCACCATCGACGAGGCCCGCCCGCTTTCCGACCGGCTGGCCTGGGACGGCCGGTCGATCCGCAACACGCTGCTGATCCTGGGCGCGCTGACCGCGCGGCGCGGGGCGGGGCGGGTGCCGTTGCCGGGGGGCTGCAAGCTGGGCGAGCGCAAATACGACCTGCATGTGATGCTGCTGGAACGCCTGGGCGCGCGGGTCTGGGACGAGGGTAACGACCTCTGCGCCGAGGCCCCGGCGGGCGGTCTGGTCGGCGCCGACATCCATCTGTCGCTGCGCTCGACCGGGGCGACCGAGAATGCCATCGTTTGCGGCACGCTGGCGCGCGGGGTCACGCGCATCTGGAACCCGCATATCCGGCCCGAGATCCTCGACCTGATCGCGCAGCTGCGAAAGATGGGCGCGCAGATCAAGGTGTTCGGGCAGGAGCATATCGAGGTGACCGGGGTCGAGGGCCTGCACGGGGCCGAGCATGCGGTCATCGCCGACAACATGGAAGCGATCACCTGGCTGGTCGGCGCGGTGATGACTGGCGGCGATGTGGAAATCCGCGGTTTCCCTTATGGCGATCTGGAGGTGGTGCTGGCCCATCTGCGCGCGGCCGGTGCCCGGCTTTACGCCCATGACGAGGCGCTGATCGTCCGGGGCGGCACCTGCTATCCGATCGAGATTTCGACCGGGCCGCATCCCGGCATCAATTCCGACGTGCAGCCGATCCTGGCCGCCTGGGCCTCGGCCTGCCGGGGTGAGTCGCGGATCGTGGACCTGCGGTTTCCGGGGCGTTACGCCTATGCCGAGGAGATGGCCAGAATGGGCCTGCGCCACGAGGTACGGGGCGACATGCTGGTCATACATGGCCAGCGCGGCGGGCTGCGCGGGGCCAAGGTACGCGCGCTGGACCTGCGCGCCGGGGCGGCGCTGGCGCTCTGCGGCCTGACCGCCGAGGGCGAGACCGAGATCACCGACGCCTGGCAGATCGGGCGGGGGTATGTGGATTTCGCGGGCAAACTCAAGTCACTTGGAGTGCAAGCCGAATGGATGGACTAAGCGCCGTTGATCTGACGGAGCTTTCCGAAATCTGCCCGGGCGGCGTGCAGCGGGACGTGGATCTTTCGGCGCTCAGCCAGTGGC
>JBJHCI010000061.1:0-8707 GCA_050485925.1 Maricaulaceae bacterium | reverse complement strand
CGGTGGAATTGGGTGAGCTCATGGGCGCTTCGGTCTTTCTGCTAAGGCACGGACGATCCGGCTGATCCGCCCGGCATCTGGCGTCGTATTACTGCACATAGGCATTTTCGTCATCATTGCACTGCGGCGTATCTCCATCGTGTCATCTTCCCCGTCTTCATCTGAAAGGCCCGTCATTGTCTGGTTCCGGCAGGATCTGCGACTCGACGACAATCCTGCTCTGATGGCCGCAGCCGATGACGGCGCGCCGCTGATCGCGGTCTACGTGCTCGACGATGAGACGCCGGGTAAGTGGAAGCGTGGCGGAGCCTCGCGCTGGTGGCTGCACAAGAGCCTTGAAAGCCTTGGAGCAGACCTCGCCCGTCACGGCGTGGCGCTGATCCTGCGCAAAGGCCGCGCCGACAGCGTGATCAGGCAGCTTGCCCGCGAAGCGGATGCGCAGGCCGTCTACTGGAACCGCTGCTATGAGCCGTTCGCGCGCGAACGCGATGCGACGCTGAAAGAGACGCTGAAAGATGCAGGGATCGCGGCGCATTCCTTCAATGGCTCGCTGTTGGCCGAGCCGTGGACACTGAAGACCAGGGATAGCGGGCCATTCCGCGTGTTCTCGCCGCTCTATCGTGCGCTGGAGCCGACGCTTGCCAATATCGCGCCTCTGCCCGCACCGAAACGCCTGACCGGCTTTGAGGGCGGTCTGGCCAGTGATGCACTTGAGAGCTGGAAACTGCTGCCTACCGCGCCCGACTGGGCGGCAGGCTTTGGCGAGGTGTGGACCCCGGGCGAGGACGGCGCATACAAGCGCCTCGACGCCTTCGTGAAGGACCGCGCGAAAGACTATGCCGATACCCGCAATCTCCCCGGCGTGCCGGGGACGTCCTGCCTGTCGCCGCATCTGCATTTCGGGGAAATCTCGCCCCGGCAGGTCTGGGCGCGCGTGGTCGCGGATGTACCGGCCGGCAAGGGGCGGGAGACCTTCTGCAAGGAGCTCGGCTGGCGGGAATTCTCCTACCATCTGCTCTATCATTACGAAGACCTGCCGGAAGCCAATTACCAGAAGAAATTCAACCAGTTTCCGTGGGATTTTGATGCAGGTGCCTTCAAGGCCTGGACGCGCGGCCAGACCGGCTACCCCATCGTCGATGCGGGTATGCGAGAGCTATGGACCACGGGCTGGATGCATAATCGCGTGCGCATGATCTGCGCCTCCTTCCTCACCAAGCACCTGCTTATTGACTGGCGCAAGGGCGAGGCATGGTTCTGGGACACGCTGGTGGATGCGGACCTCGCCAACAACGCTGCCAGCTGGCAATGGGTGGCCGGGTCGGGCGCCGATGCTGCGCCCTATTTTCGCATCTTCAATCCGGTCACGCAGGGCGAGAAGTTTGACGCCGAGGGCGAGTATGTCCAGCGCTGGGTGCCGGAACTGAAAGACCTGCCGGCCC
The DNA here is from genome assembly GCA_050485925.1 of Maricaulaceae bacterium. Lineage (GTDB taxonomy): Bacteria > Pseudomonadota > Alphaproteobacteria > Caulobacterales > Maricaulaceae > Glycocaulis. The sequence goes on along the minus strand of JBJHCI010000061.1, from coordinate 7,265 downwards.
AATATCTCCATGCCCCGTGGGACGCGCCAGAGCCCGTTCTGAAGCGCGCTGGCGTCTCGCTGGGCTCCACCTACCCCAAACCGATTGTCGACCACTCCACGGCCCGTGAGCGCGCTCTGGCGGCCTTTTCAAGCATCAAGGAAGCCGCATGAGCGAGATCCAGCCCATCCTGACGCACCGTTCGCGTATTGCCGTCATCGGTGCCGGGATTTCCGGCCTCGGTGCGGCGTGGGCGTTGCGCAGCTTCCATGATGTAAGCCTGTACGAGAAGGAGTCCCGGCTGGGCGGGCACGCCAATACGGTTTCGATCGACTATGAGGGCCGGGCAATCGACGTCGATACCGGCTTCATCGTATTCAACACACTGAATTATCCGAACCTGTCGCGCCTGTTCGAGCATCTCGGCATCGAAACCTTTCAGACCGATATGAGTTTCGGCTTCAGCCTGGATGGTGGGTTTGAATGGTCCTCCAACGGGCTTGCAGGCCTGTTGGCACGGACCTCCAACGCCGTCGATCCGGGCTTTCTGGCGATGTTGCGCGACGTGTTGCGCTTCAACCGGATGGCGATTGCCGATCTTGAAGCGGGCAAGCTCGCCTCGCTCTCGCTCGGCCAGTATCTGGAGCTCTATGGCTACAGTGCGCGCTTCCGCTCTCACTATCTCCTGCCGATGGGCGCGGCGATCTGGTCATCCAGCGAAGGCGAGATGGCCGAATACCCGGCCGAGGCATTTGTGCGCTTCTTCAGGAACCATCGCCTCGTCAACGCCACGCGCCCCAAATGGCGTACCGTGAAAGGCGGCAGTCGCAATTACGTCAACGCGATCTGGAGCGATCTGGATGCGGCTGGTGTCGCCCGCAAGCCCGGCGCTGCGCGTGTGGAGCGCCTGATGACTGGCGGCGTGCGGGTCATCGACGAAACCGGCAGGGCCGAGCGCTATGACGAGGTGATCCTCGCCTGCCACTCCAACGAAGCGCTGGCGCTGCTGGCCGATGCCGATGCGGACGAGCGCGACATGCTCGGTGCCATCCCCTATTCGGCCAACCGGGCGGTGCTGCACCGCGATGACAGCCTGCTGCCGCGCCGGAAGAATGCCCGCGCGGCGTGGTGCTATCTGCGCGAGAGCGGTCAGCACGCCGCGGCTGTGACCTATGACATGAACCGGCTGCAGGGTATTGATCCTGCCTGTCCCCTGTTTGTGACGCTGAACCCGGCGCGTGAGCCTGATCCGGCGCTCACCTTCGGCAGCTTCGCCTATGACCACCCGCAATTCAGCCGGGCCGGGATGGCTGCCCAGCGCATTTTCAACCGTGTACAGGGCGTGCGGCACACCTGGTTCGCCGGGGCTTGGCTCGGCTATGGCTTCCATGAGGACGGTCTGCGTTCTGGCCTGCGCGTGGCGCTGCGTCTTGGCGGCACGCTTCCGTTTGCGTTTGCCGAAGGCGATATCAGCGGGGGAGAATGGGGCATCCGGCCGGGCGCTGCCGCACCCGCTGCCAGACTGGCCGTTGCGGAGTGATCATGACCGCGCCTGCACAACTTTATACTGGCCACACCGTACATGAACGGCGCGCGCCTTTCCTGCACCGCTTCCGGTACCGGCTGGCCCTGATGGCGATTGATCTGGACCGGCTGGACGAGGCCGGGCGGCTCTCGCGTCTGTTCTCGGTAGAAAAGTTCAATCTTTTCAGCTTCTGCGTCCGCGATCATGGCGCACGTGACGGTTCAAACCTGAAAGACTGGGCCGAGGCTCAGTTAAACGCAGCGGGCATTGATGGGCCGTTTAAACGGATACGCCTGCTCTGTTCGCCACGCGTGCTGGGCTATGTGTTCAATCCGCTCTCGGTCTATTTCGCCGAAGGCCTGGACGGCGCGCTGAAAGGCGCGATCTATCAGGTGCATAATACGTTCGGCGACGCCCACGCTTATATTGCGCGGGTGGAAGGCGATGCGCCCTGGCGTCATACAGCCGACAAGGTGTTTCACGTCTCCCCCTTCTTCGATGTGGCTGGGCGATATGAGTTCACCTTGCGAGATTTGAGCGAGACCTTCTCCCTCTCTATCCTGAAATCACGCGAGGACCGGCCGGACTTCTATGCCGGTATGCAGCTTAATGCCCGCCCGCTGACCAGTGCGGCGCTGATGAAGCTCTTCGCCAGCCAGCCACTCTCCACACTGAAGACCATTCTGGCCATTCATGGCGAGGCGCTGCGCCTTGTTTTCAAAGGCGCGCGCTACCACCCCCGCCCAGAACCACCATGCGAGCCCAGCATCGCCCTGTCGGACAGGGATCGTTCGGTTGTTCTTGGACGTAGTTATGATTGACCCTATATTCAGTAGTGTCATTGCCGTGACCCTGAACCACTCGGAGGCCGCATGACCGACGCACCTGTGAATCATCTGGACGCTGGCGGCGTATTGCCTGCCAGCCGGGACACGATCTCGCGGCTCAGCGGCGTGCCGCGCCTGTTCAAGGCCGGGCTGAACCTGCTTCTGAACTTCGGCGAGGGCGTGCTGACCGTGGTGCTGCCCGACGGACGGCGCATCCGCTTTACCGGCGCGCATCCGGGCGTCCACGCGACGATGGAAGTGGTCGATTACGCCATGGTGCGCCGAATTTTCGCTGGCGGAGATGTGGGCTTTGCAGAGACCTATATGGACGGGCAATGGACCACCTCCAACCTTGCGGCTGTACTTGAGATATTTTCCGCAAACCTCGACAGAATAAGCGATATTGAGAAAGGCAAGCCCTTCACCCGCATGGCCCATTGGGTCTGGCACCGCCTGCGTGCCAACACGAAGGCACAGGCGCGCAAGAATATCGAAGCCCATTACGATCTCGGCAATGCCTTCTACGAGCTCTGGCTTGACCCCTCCATGACCTATTCGTCCGCGCGTTACCGGGCTCCGGATATGGGTCTGGAGGCTGCGCAGAAGGAGAAATACGCCTCGCTCGCCCGGTCCATCGGGCTGGAACACGGCATGAGCGTACTGGAGATCGGTTGCGGCTGGGGCGGGTTCGCCGAATACGCCGCGGGCGAGATCGGGGCGCAGGTGACCTGCCTCACCCTCTCCCCCTCGCAGATGAAATATGCGCAGGAGCGCATGGACAAGGCGGGGCTATCGGACCGCGTAACCATCAAGCTGCAGGATTATCGTGACGAGACCGGGCAGTATGACCGCATCGCCTCCATCGAGATGTTTGAAGCCGTGGGCGAAGAATACTGGCCGAGCTTCTTTTCACGCGTGCATGACTGCCTGAAGCCGGGCGGCAAGGCAGGCCTGCAGATCATCACCATCCGCGACGATCTTTTCGACCGCTATCGCAAGCGTGCGGACTTCATCCAGCGCTATATCTTCCCCGGGGGCATATTGCCGAGCGTGGAACGCCTGAACGGCGAGTTTGCCCGCGCGGAGCTGAATTGCGAGGCCTCGGAGATGTTCGGCGTGGATTATGCCGAGACGCTGAAAGAGTGGATGACCCGCTTCCGCGCCGCCTGGCCGCAGATCGAGCCGATGGGCTTTGATCTGCGCTTCAAGCGCATGTGGGAGTTCTATCTTGCCTATTGCGAGGCGGGCTTCCGCACCGGCCGGATTGATGTCGGCCAGTTCGTGCTGTCGCGTTAGGCTGTATCGACATTCAGGTTTCGGGCGTGACGCGTAGCGGATTTTGCGCCTGACAAGGAGAGACGGCCGCCGTGGAGCACTCCTCCACAAGGGCGGCTCGACGCCGTGAGGCGCAAAATCTGCCGCGCCTCAAAGAGGTATGGCGAATAATCGCCCATTATGGCGTCGCAAGACCTTGAAAGGGGACAACCCTTCCGGCGGTCTTGCTCCTGATACTGAACGATTTTCGCGCATATCACGTGCCAAAACTGAATGTCGATACAGCCTAAACCGGATTGTCCCAACCGGTCTGCTTGCGCACCAGCGGTAGTGACCAGCCATAGGGCAGCGCATACATCACCTTCAGCGCCCAGGTGAAGCGGCGCGGGAAGGTGATCTCGAAGCGCTTGCTCTTGAGGCCCGCCGCAATCCGTTTGGCCGCCGTCTCCGCGCTGACCATGAAGGGTTTGGGGAAGGCATTGTCGTCCTGCGCGGGCGTTTCCACAAAGCCGGGCGTGATGGCCTGCACTAGCACGCCGTGGCGGTGCAGCTCGATCCTCAGGCACGCCGCCATGTTGACGAGGGCCGCCTTGCTGGCCCCGTAGGCAGACGCGGTGGGCATGCCGCCAAATGAGGTGGCCGAGGACACAATCGCGATCTGGCCGGTCTTGCGCGCGCTCATCCGGGGCGTAAGCGCACAGATGCAGGCCGCCGTGCCGGAGAGATTCACGTCGAATGTCTTCTGGTAGTCCTCAAATTTCGGGGCCTCTGCCGTCACGGGCAAATAGATTCCGGCATTGAGGACTGCCAGCGCGATCGGGCCCTCGCGCTCTTTCAGCTCCGCAACCGCCGTCTCCACCGCTTCTGCATCGGTAAGATCCACCCGCACCGCGATGATCCGGCCCTTGCCGGAAAAACTGGTGGCCACCTCTTCGAGCTTGTCCTCGCGCCGCGCCGAGATGGCAACCGTCCAGCCCGCTTTCGCCAGCCTGTGTGCCAGTGCCGCGCCAATGCCCGAACTGCCGCCCGTCACCCAGGCAATCCCGTCAGAGGGCTTCATGGTGCGCGGTGTCATGAGGCTTTCCTTGTGGCCGTTTCAATGCCGATGCGTTCAAAGAAGCGCTGGGCATCGGCCCGGATTTCAGCGCGCCGGTTATCTTCGAAGCGATCCAGATTGCGATAGACCGGCCCCAGGCGCTGATTGCCGCGTAGCCGGGCTTCGTTCTCGATCATGAAATTCCAGTAGAGATAATTGAACGGGCAGGCCTTTTCGCCGTTCTTGGCACTCACCGAATAGCGGCAGTCCCTGCAGTAGTCGCTCATCCGGTTGATATAGGCACCGCTCGCCGCATAGGGCTTGGTCGCCATGATCCCGCCATCGGCATAAAGCGCCATGCCGTGCGTATTAGGCGCCTCCACCCATTCAAATGCGTCCGCATAGACCAAGAGGTACCATTCGTTGACCTCGGCCGGATCAATCCCGGCCAGCAGCGCGAAATTGCCCGTCACCATCAGGCGCTGGATATGATGCGCGTAAGCATGCTTGCGCGTTGTGCTGATCACATCGGCAAGGCAGGCCATGTCCGTCTCGCCGGTCCAGTAGAAGTCCGGCAGGGGCCGCCTCGCGTTCAAGGCGTTGCGTTTGAGATAGTCCGGCATGAACTGCCAGTAGACGCCGCGCACATATTCGCGCCAGCCAATGATCTGGCGGATGATACCCTCCGCGGCATTCAGCGGCGCGCACCCCTCGTGATAGGCGGCCTCGGCAGCCTCGCACACTTCCAGCGGTTCAAGCAGGCCGACATTGAGGTAGAGCGACAGCACGGAGTGGAAGAGGAAGCCCTCCCCGGTTTTCAGCGCGTCCTGATAGTCGCCAAAATGCGGCAGGGCATGGGTAATGAACCATTTGAGATGCCTTAGCGCGTTCTCGCGCGTCACCGCATAGCCCAACGGCTCCAGATCACCGAAATGATCAGAAAACCGGTTCGCGACGAGCGCCATGACCTCCTGTGTAACCGCATCCGGCTCAATCCAGTCGCGTTGGGGGATAGACACACCTGCGGGCAGCGCCTTGCGGTTCTCGGCATCGAAATTCCATTGCCCGCCAACCGGCTCATCGCCATCCATAAGCAGGCCGGTCTCCCGGCGCATTTCCCGGTAGAAATACTCCATAGTCAGGCGCTTCTTGCCCTCCGCCCAGCGGGCGAAGCGCTCGCGCGACGCGATAAAGCGCGTATCGGGGCGCATTTCCACCGGCACACAGAAACGCTCCGGCCAGGCCTTCATGATTTCCATCAGCCGGTATTCGCCCGGCTCGGTATGAACCAGCCGCGTCAGGCCGGCATCTGCCGCCAGGGCGCGGGCGACCTCACCTTCCAGGCTGTGGCTGTTTTCAGGGTCATCAAGGCGCACATAGCGCACCTGCAAACCCCTCGCCTCCAGACGCTGTGCGAAGTGGCGCATGGCCGAGAAGATGAAGGCGATCTTCTTCTTGTGATGACGCACATAGCCGGTTTCGGCGGCGACCTCTGCCATCAGAACGGTATCGCCACGCTGCGCGCCCTCAAGCGCGGACAGGCTCTCACTCAGCTGATCACCAAGGACAAGACGGAGCGTGGTCATCAGGCGCTGGCCGGGTTGGCCCGGCGCAGATAGCGGATCTGCTGGCCGCGTGCCTCGAACTCGCACCCCGCCCAGAAGCCGTTCTCATCATACCAGAGATCGACGGTCAACGTCCCTTCCAGCCGGATGCGGCGGGCCTGGATTGTGGTGCCATCGGCCTCGATCTCGTCCATGCCGAGATCGGTAATCCTCACCTCCATGGCATCGCCATGCTCGGTGTTGAGGATGCGGTCCAGATCGGGCTCGTAACCGCGCCAGTGAGAGGATGGGATCACGTCCAGCGGAAACTCTCCCTTATGGGGCTCTCCGCCCGGCAGCACGCCGTCCACCTCGAGGGCGCGGCCATTGCGGCGCGCTTCCACGCGGTAGGTATTGCCGTCTTTCAGGGTGCGCGCGGTCTTTTCCACCAGCTCGCCATTATTCCACCGCTCGGTGGCATCGTGTTCGTAGCGGAACACGGTCACCGGCCCGAGACCGGCCCGCAGGCGCACGTGGATATTTGCCACGAGCTCTTCGCCATTGCGTTCAAAGCGGACTTCATGCGTCCCAAAGCTCGAATTGCCGCGATAGACGTCAAACACGATTACCTGCCCGTCGCGCGGATCCGGCGGTGGGGTGACAGCAAGGGCCGACGGCGCGGCAAGGCCCCCCAGAAGAACCAGCGAAGCGATAACAGAGCGGAACATCATCACATTCCTTTCAGCGTGCGTTTCGGGCGTGTGAGGCGATCGGCCACGCCATAAAGCGGATTGACCGGTTTCCACGGCGCGAGGCTCACCGCCAGGCAGATGCAGGGCTCATCGCCCCGCACTCGCGGCTGGTGACGCGTGCCCGGCGCCGCGCTGCACAGATCACCTGCCCGGTAGAACGCCCGGCCATCGTGAAAGGCTCCCGACAGGACAAGGGTCAGCTCCTCGCCGCCATGATCATGATGAGGAATACCGCCACCGGGCATGAGTTGTATGAGGCTGGCTTCGGTCTCGCCCTCACAAAGCTCTTCCAGCACGATCTCGTGCACCCCGCCGAGACGCCGGTGC
>JBJHCI010000060.1:0-8775 GCA_050485925.1 Maricaulaceae bacterium | reverse complement strand
CAGCGCCTTGATCTGATCGGTCAGGCGGCGGCCCTCCACATCGTTGATCAACGGCAGGAGGCCATAGCCGAGCTCGATCTTCAGCTCGTCAATATGCAGGGTTTCCTCGATCGGCGCTTCAGTCTGGGCGCGCGCCGTCTCGGTCTCCACCCGCACATTTTCCGCTTCCGCCGCGGCACGCTGCACCTTCTGCCGGTTCATCACATAGGCCGTCATGCCTGCAGCTATCGCCATGATGGCAAACGGCAAAAGCGGCATGCCGGGTAGAAGGCCGATGGCAATCGCCGCACCGGAGACCATGGCCATCCCGGTGGGATTGGCGGTGAGCTGGCCGATCACGGCCTTGTCGGCCTCTCCTTCCACGCCCGCCTTGGACACCAAAAGACCGGCAGCCAACGATACGATCAGAGCCGGGATCTGCGAGACGAGGCCGTCACCAATGGTCAGCGTGGAATAGGTGGAGGCCGCATCGCCAAACGCCATTCCGGACTGGGCAACACCAATAATCATCCCGCCAATGAGGTTGATCGAGGTGATCAGAATGCCGGCCACCGCATCGCCGCGCACGAATTTGGAGGCACCGTCCATCGCCCCGAAGAAGTTGGACTTGTCTTCCAGCTCCTTGCGGCGCGCGCGCGCCTCATCCTCGGTAATGAGACCGGCGGACAGATCAGCATCGATGGCCATCTGCTTGCCGGGCATGGCGTCGAGGGTGAAGCGGGCGGCCACTTCCGCGATCCGGCCCGAACCCTTGGTGATCACGACGAAGTTCACAATGACCAGGATTACGAAGACGATGATCCCGATCACGAAATTGCCCTGCATCACGAAGGCGCCAAACGCCTGGATGATGTCCCCGGCCGCATCCGTGCCCTGATGCCCCTCCGACAGAATGAGGCGCGTGGAGGCAACGTTTAGCCCCAGCCGCAGCATGGTCGCGATCAGGAGGATGGCCGGGAAGGCGGTAAATTCCAGCGGTGTACGGATGAATAGCGCGGTCATCAGGATCAGCACCGAAAAGCAGATCGAGATGGCCAGCGAAATGTCCAGAAGGCCGCGCGGCATGGGCAGGATCAGCATGACGAGAATCGCCAGCACGCCCACCGCCATGGCCACATCCCCGCGCGCCAGGCGTCCGCCTAGCTTGCGCCAGTCTATGCCGCCCGAGGCGGGAGATGCGGGAGTATCAGCCAATGGACCTTCTGTCCTTCAGTTAAGCTGCGCCAGCCCGGCTTTCGCCGGGAGCAGGCACGTGAATGCCCTGATCGGTGTAGAGTTTGAGCTTATTTCTCAGTGTACGGATCGAGATGCCGAGAATGTTCGCCGCATGCGTGCGGTTGCCCAAGCAATGATCGAGAGTCTCAAGGATCAGATCCTGTTCGACCTCGGCCACGGTACGACCGACCTGCGCCCGTGCTTCCTCGGCGGCTTCAGCAGCCTGACGCGCCACGCCGCCCGCGCTGTGGAAGGCCGAGCCATCCGGCGCGCGGATGGCGTCCGGGCCGATCTCCGTGCCCGAGGCGAGCAGGACAGCGCGGTGCATCGCGTTTTCCAGCTCGCGCACATTGCCCGGCCAGTCGCGCGTGGTGATCTGGGCCTTAGCGCCCTCGTTGAGCGGGCGGTAGGGCAGGCCATTGGCGGCAGCGTATTTTTTCAGGAAGTGATCAGCCATGGCCAGCGCGTCTTCCGGGCGCTCCCGCAGGGGCGGGATGGCCAGGTTGACGACATTGAGACGGAAGAGGAGGTCTTCGCGGAACGTTCCTTCACGCACCGCTTTCTGGAGATCGCGATTGGAGGTGGCCAGTACGCGGATATTGACCTTGACCGGCGCGGTGCCGCCGACCCGATCGATCTCGCGCTCCTGGAGCGCGCGCAGCAGCTTGGCCTGCAGGCGCGGATCCATCTCGGAAATCTCGTCGAGCAGGAGCGTGCCGCCATCGGCCTCCTCAAACTTGCCGACACGGCGGGCGACCGCCCCGGTGAAGGCCCCCTTCTCGTGGCCGAACAGCTCCGATTCCAGGAGATTTTCGGGGATAGCCGCGCAGTTGACCGAGACGAAGGGCTTCGCGGCCCGCTTCGACTTGCGGTGCAGATAGCGGGCCATCACTTCTTTGCCGACACCGCTTTCGCCAGTGATCAGCACCGAGGCGTCGGAGGCCGCGATGCGGTTGGCCATTTCCACGACCTGCGTCATGACCTTGTCGCGCGCGATCATCGGGCGCTCATCATCGCTGACTGCTTCCAGTACGGCGGCCATCAGCTCGGCATCGGCGGGCAGCGGGATGAATTCTTTCGCGCCGGCCCGGATGGCGCTGGCGGCGGCATCGGGGCGTACATTCACCCCGCAGGCCACTACCGGCACCGAGATGCGCTCAGCCTCGTTGGCGGCGATGAAGGCGGCGATATCCACCGTCACGTCAATCATCACCAGATCAGCGCCGCGCCCAGCCCTGAGATAGGCGGTGCCCTGCGCTGGCGTATCCACCTGGGCGACTTTGGCTCCGCGGTCCATGGCGAGCTTGGTAGCGGTGCCGGACTGACCTCCCAGCGAGCCCACAATCAGTACACGCATGGCTCAGAGCCTCCTTGCAGCGGAACGGGAACGGGTGCGCATCATGCGGTGTCCCCGTCCTTGATGATTTCGGTCATGGTCACGCCCAACCGGTCATCGACCACGACGACCTCTCCGCGCGCCACCAGGCGGTTGTTGACGTAGATATCGATGGCCTCGCCGACCTTGCGGTCGAGCTCGAGAACCGAGCCAGAGGTCAGCTTCAGCAGCGAGTTGACGTCGATATGGGCCTTCCCCAGCACAGCGGAGATATTGACCGGCACGTCGTAGACCGGCGCGAGGTCCACGGCGCTGCGCGCCTGCTCGTCGACCAGCGACTGGCTGGGAATCTCCATAGGGGCGGCGTCGTTCTCGTCAGTGCCGGCGGATGGCTCGCCGTTCAGATCCGGCAGGTCGAGATCAGTGGTATCAGCCATGTTTCAGCTCCTCGGCTTCCGGTTCTGGCACGTGGGCATTTGCCTCGCCGGCACTGGTCAGCCAGCGCTCGACCATCTCGCTAATGCGCGCTTCGATATCGGTGGCGGTGCGCTCGACGGAGCCCGCGCGCCATTCCAGCACGCAGTCACCCGAGGGGACCTCCTCATCGGCGCGCACCACCACCGCGCCTTCAAATCCACGCCGCTCGGCCTCCGCATAGAGACGTTCGGCTATCGGATCAGCGAGGTGCGGGGCTACCCGCACGGCAAGACGCGGCTCGGCTCGCAGATCGTCCATGATGGAGCTGGCGCATTCCAGCACCGTGTCCTCGCCGAAGCGATCCAAAGCTGCGCCGGCAATCTGCTGGGCCGCGGCCAGCGCGAGCCGGGCCGCGTCGGCCCGCATGGCGGCTGATTCAGCATCCATGCGGGCGATGATGGTCTGGATCCGCGCACAGAGCACCTTGACCGCCTCGGCAGTCTGGCGCGCGGCTTCGGCGGTTTCGCTGTTCAGTGCAGCGGCGGCGGCGGCCTGTGCCTGCTCCTCGGCCTCCGACAGGGTAAGCATGCGCCTTATCCGCTCTCCGTCACGCAGGACGGTACCGTCCTTGGCGAAGACGCGGTCAAAACCGAAAGGGGGTAGGCGTGTGCTCACAATACCCGTTCCTAATAGATCAGCTCGTCTTCGCCGCCGCCCTCGGAGATGAGGATTTCGCCCTTGGCCGCGAGATCCTTGGCGGTATTGACCATGGCCTGCTGGGCTTGATCGACGTCCTTGAGACGGACCGGCCCCATCGTCGCCATGTCCTCGCGCAATATCTTGGCTGCGCGCTCGGACATGTTGGAGAAGAACAGGTCGCGCAGCGTGTCGGAGGCGCCTTTGAGCGCCAGGCCAAGCTGGTCCTTGTTCACCGCTCGCAGCAGCGTCTGGATGCCTTGCGGATCCAGCTTGCCGAGATCTTCAAATACGAACATCAGTGAACGGATTTTCTCCGCGCTGTCGCGATTGCGTTCTTCCAGGGCTGCCAGGAAGCGGTTCTCTGTCTGCCGGTCGAAATTGTTGAAGATGTCAGCCATCATCTCGTGGCTGTCCTGCTTGGAGGTGCGGGCCAGATTGCTCATGAACTCGGTGCGCAGCGTCTGCTCAATCTTGTCGAGGATCTCGCGCTGTACCGGCTCCATGCGCAGCATGCGCATCACCACTTCAAGCGCGAAATCCTCCGGCAGGGCGGACAAAACGCGCGAGGCATGTTCCGATTTCACCTTGGACAGAACCACTGCAACCGTTTGCGGGTATTCGTTCTTCAGATAATTGGCCAGAACCGTCTCGTTCACATTGCCCAGCTTGTCCCACATGGTCCGGCCAGCCGGGCCACGCAGCTCCTCCATGATGGCTTCCACGCGCTCTTCGGGCAGGAAGCTTGCCAGCAAACGCTGGGTGCGCTCGACCGAACCTGTGATCGAGCCGGTGGTCGACATCGAGCCGACAAAGTCGATGATAAGTTTCTCCACAGCCTGCGAGCTGACATTGCCCAGAGTGGCCATGGCCTGTGAGACGATGCGGATTTCCTCCTCGTCCATCATTTCCCATAGCGCGGCCTGCTCATCGCCCAGCGCCATCAGGATCACGGCGGCCTTCTCCGGCCCCTCAAGGGATGAGGGGTCGTCTATTATCTTGCGGCGGGGAGCGGCGATCTGAACCATGGCCTAGTTCTCGTGCATCCAGCTGCGCAGGATCGCCATGGACTCGTCAGGATGTTTCTCGACGAGCGTGGACACTTTCTTGATCGAGGATTTTTTCACCTGGCCTGCAATGTGGGCGATGTCGATTGTTTCCTCTCCCTCACTGCGCTCGGGCAGGGCCATAGGCTCATCGCTATCGTGGGTCAGACTCTGCTGACGCTGCGCGAGCGGCAGGGCGGCAGGACCCGCGCCCGCCCCGGCCAGGGCAGGCCTAGGCCCGGCAATCGCACCCTTGACCAGCGGCCGGGCGACCAGGAACACGATCAGCACGGCCGTGATGAACAGGACCGCGATCTCGGCGATCCGCATGATGTCGGCCCGGCTCAGCTGGAAGCCTGAAGGGGCGGATGTGCCGGTTTCAATGTCCGGCCGGGCAAAGCGCAGCTGGGCGACCTCGATCACATCGCCGCGCGCCTCATCAATACCGGCGGCGACGGCCGCGAGCTGGCGTATCCGGGTGATCTCCGCCTCGCTGCGCGGAGAGAAGACCAGCTCGCCATCCTCACCACGGTTCATGACTTCGTCGACCACGACGGAGACCGACAGCCTCTGTATACCGCCCGCTTCGATGATGCGCGTGCGGGTGGTGGAGGAATTGAGGAAATTCTCGACGCGGGAATTGCGACCGGTCTCCGCCATCCCGGCACCGGGCTCCTCGCCCTGCACGCCGTCGGGCAGGTTTTCCGTAACGGTCACCGCACCGCGATTACGCCCGGCCGGCTCACGGGAGAACTCCTCTGAAATCTCTCGCCCGGCCCGCACCTGGCCCTCGGGATCGTATGTCTGACTGCTCTCGGTAAGGCTCTCCCGGTTCAGATCAGCGGTAACGACCACCCGCGCGGCACCGGGCCCGACAACGCCCTCCACCACATCGCGCACCCGGTTGCGCAGGTCGGTTTCCAGGGTAGAGCGCCGCCCTTCCAGCGCGGCGGAACTCAGCGAGCCGTCTTCCGATGGGCTGGCCAGAAGACGCCCCCTGTCATCTGCGACGGTTATGCGGTTGGGCCGCAGGCCAGGCACCGCCGTGGCAACGAGATCGCGGATCGTCGCGATCTGCTCGGGCGTCATTTCTCCGCGCAGATTGAGCGCGACCGAAGCGGACGGCTCCTGCGTCTGCTGGGAGAACAGCCGGCGCTCAGGCAGTACCAGATGCACGCGCGAGGCGTTGACCACGCTGATCGTGTTGATGGTGCGCGCCAGCTCGCCCTCAAGGGCGCGCTTGGCATTGATGTTCTGGACAAAGCTCGTCGTTCCCAGTGCGTCGGTTTCGTCGAACACCTCGTAGCCGACCGAGCCAAAGCCGAGCGCGCCACCCTGGGCCACGCGCAGGCGCGCCTCGTCCACCCTTCGCCGGTCGACAAAGACCGCCGTTCCCCCTTCGCGCAGCGAATAGGAGATATTGGCCTGGCCGAGGCGCTCCGACACGGCCGCAGCATCATGGGGTTGCAGGCCGGAATAAAGCAGCGCCTCACGCGAGCCGTTCATGCTCATGGTGAAGATGGCCAGCGCCGCTGCAACGCCTGCGGTCAGCCCGAAAATGGCCGTCAGGCGGCCAATCCCAAATCTTGATAGCTGTTCAAGTAGCGCATTCACGGTTGGAAGAGCCTTGCCCCGCTGATCGGGCGGCCTGATTTGGCCCCCGCTAGGCAAGTTTTTCCCACTGCCCGCGTAAACGAGAGTTTAACGAACCGGGCGGTTGCGCGGTAACGGGCTGTGGAAAAGGAGAAAAATGCGCCCGCAAGTGCGAATGCGGGCTTTTACTGATGCTCTCCCCTCTCGGGCCGCAAAGCGGCCCGAGAGGGCTGATGCAGGGAAAGACAGATATTTAGTGCGCAGCGCGGCGCATATGGCCTGCGATCTCGTCCATCTCAGCTTGTTCGGCCGCGCGCAGCGCATCCTCGATCCGGGCAAGGCGGCGTTCTTCGAGCAGCTCATACTTCTTCAGCTCGGCAAAGGCCGTCTCGAGCCGCTCGCGCAGGGCGTCGGACTGGGCTTCCACCTCGCGCTCGGAAGCCCGCAGGTTTTCTTTGCGCTGGATAACCGAGCGGGCATAGGAGCCGTAGGCCAGATAGCCCTCCTTGCTCTCCGATGCAGCCGCCTGTTCTCCGGGCACGCTCGCTTCAAGCCGCTCGATCTGCTCGGCAATGGTCTGCCGCGCGCGGTCGATATCGGCCATCTGCTTTTGCAGTTCTTCCACCTTGAACCGGGCGAGCCGGATCAGCGGCGCATGAGACCGTGTGCTCATGATTTACTCCTTTCCATCCACCAAAATCCCGGCCAGGGCCGCGAAACTCTCCTCAATCGAAGAGGTGTCGTCTTTTCCCTGTCCGAGGAACGCTTCCATCGGGCCGTTCAGCTCAATCGCGCGGTCGACCTCTGGGTTGGACCCGGCCGCATACGCGCCCAGCCGGATCAGTTCTTCCATGTCGGCATAGGCGGACAGCATCTTGCGCGCTTCCACCACCAGCTCGGCCTCTCCGTCCCCGTAGACCTCAGGCGCGGTGCGCGAGATGGATTTCAATACATCGATCGCAGGGAAACGGCCCCGCTCGGCAATCGCGCGCGTCATCACGATATGCCCGTCGAGAATGCCGCGCACCGCGTCGGCAATCGGTTCATTATGATCGTCGCCATCAACCAGAACGGTGAACAGCGCGGTGATTGAGCCCGCTCCTTCCTCGCCCGGTCCGGCCCGTTCCAGAAGGCGCGGCAGCTCGGCAAAGACCGACGGGGTGTAGCCCCGCGTGGTCGGCGGCTCACCGGCAGCCAGACCGATCTCGCGCTGGGCCAGTGCAAACCGTGTCACCGAGTCCATAAGGCAGAGCACGTTAAGGCCCTGATCGCGGAAATACTCGGCGATGGTAAGGGTGAGATAGGCGGCCTGGCGGCGCGCCAGCGCCGGTGCATCGGACGTTTCGGTGATAACGACCGACCGGCCGCGCCCTTCCTCGCCCAGAACCTCCTCAACGAACTCGCGCGCCTCGCGCCCCCGCTCGCCGATCAGGCCGATAACAATAATGTCGGCGCTGGAGCCCTTGGCCATCATGCTCATCAGCACCGATTTGCCGACACCGGAACCTGCAAACACGCCCAGGCGCTGACCGGTGCGCATTGGGGTAAACGTGTTCAGGGCCCGCACACCGAGATCCAGGCGTTCACCAAGCCCCTTGCGCTGATGGGCGCAGGGCGGGCGCCCCTTCACCGGATAGGCATTCATGCCTTCAGCCAGCGGCCCAAGGCCGTCGCGCGGTTCACCGAACCCGTTGATCACGCGGCCGAGCCAGCTCGCATGCGGGCGTACGGTCATGCCCTGCGGGTCCAGCCGGGCCTCGGCCCCGGCCCGGATACCCGTCAGGTCACCGTAAGACATCATCAACGCGGTATCGCCGCGGAAGCCGACGACTTCGAACCGTTGCTCGCTGCTCCCGTGGGACACCATGGCAGAGGCTCCCAGCGTCAGGCCCGAGCGCGGACCTTCCGCCTCTGCCAGCAGCCCGTTAACCGCCTTCACGCGCCCCTTGAAGGTGCGCGCGTCGAGGTTCTCGATACGCTCGATCAGGCTTTGCACGGACGCTTCTCGCTCTGTCGGTTGCAGTGCCCTTCTGGCACCTCTGGCCCTGTTCTAACCCGGATGCGGTTTCAACGGCGTAAACGTGGCGGATACCATGCGCAGTACTTTCCACAGCCAATACCAGCGCCTGAATGCAGTTAGGGCGCGGAAACGATATGGCGCATTATCAATGCCTTAACCCTCAATATGACAGGCCGGACTCGATTCCGCCCCTTGAGTCAATCCGCTGTTAACTTTCCCTAAGGAATTGTCGCGTCATTCTGCGAAGCACGTTAACCATGGGGACACGCACGGAGCGCAATTGATTCGTGCGGGCGACGCGGAGAGGGTTCCATGCGGGTACTGCTCATTGAGGATGATCGCGCGACAGCGCAGGGCATCGAACTGATGCTCAAGTCCGACGGCTTCAACATGTATACGGCTGATCTGGGCGAGGAGGGCGTCGATCTCGGCACACTCTACGACTACGACAT
>JBJHCI010000059.1:0-8850 GCA_050485925.1 Maricaulaceae bacterium | reverse complement strand
GGCCTCGATCCGATCCGGGGCGTGGACCGGTTCCCAGAATTCCGGTGCCCGGTGTCCCCCGACCTTTGCGAGATCGACCAGCGGGCTGTGCCGTTTGGCGCGATAGCCGACCGGCGCGCCGTCCTGTGCCTTCAGATCGACGCTGAGGACGACGGACCGGCCAGGCTGGGGCACGCCGCGCCGGAAGCGTGCCTGCACCAGACGGTCGCCAGCGCGGGCCAGTATGGAGAAGGTGCGCGGAGCGATCTCGACATAAAGCGGACCGGCATAGCCGGCGGGCAATTGGTCGAAGGCATCGGCCCGGTCGCCGATGACGCGGGTGAAAACATCCAGCCGCCCGGTGGAACTTTTCGGGTTCATCGCGGCGGCGATATCGCTGGGCAGAGTCAGGCGCTCTTCCAGCTCGACCAGATAGACACACCCGGTTTCCAGCACGGCACCGCGTGACAGGTCAATCTCGTGCATGGACAGGCCGGAGGCCAGGCACGCTGCCACGCTGCGTTCCGGGCCGGGCAGGAAGCTCGCACGCAGGCGGAAGGCCGTCCGTCCGAGCCGGAGGTCCAGGCTCGCAGGCTGCACCTGACCGGCTTCCAGGCCCGGCACGTGCAGGGTGCCATCGCCGATCAGGCGTTCCAGATCATTGTCGGGCAGTATGCCGGTTGCAGACATCAATTACCTGTAAGAACGGACATGCGCCGGGGCGCGACTCAATAGCAAGGCTTGCGCGCCAGCCTTGCCCAGCCGTGCGCGCGCTGCAATGGCCAGCCGCCGCGGGGCCTAGGACCTGTCCTCATAAAGGATTTGGAGCGTGATAGGCGCGAAAATCGTTCGGTATCAGGAGCAGGCCCGATGGAAGGGCCGCCCCCTTTCGAGGGATTGCGACGCAAGAGCGGGCGATTTTCGCCATACTCCTGCGGAGCGCGGCGGATTTCATCCCTGACGGCGTCGAGCCGCCCTTGTGGAGGAATGCTCCACGGCGGACATCTCTCCTTGTCAGGAAGCAAATCCGCTTCGCGTCACGCCCGAAACCTTTATGAGGACAGGCCCTAGTCGGCGAGATGTCGGTCGAAGAAGGCCATCTGCGTCTTGAGAAGGTGGATCTGCAAGGGTGGGGGCCGGATACCGTGGCGCTGGCCGGGATAGGTCATCATGTCGAACAGTTCTCCGCGCTCCTGCAGTTCGGCAAACAGGCGCGTGGAATGGTCGAAGGTGACGTTGTCATCGGCCATGCCGTGAATGATGAGGAGCGGGGTTTCATAGCCTTCGATATGAGCGAAAACCGAACCCGCCCCATACCCGTCGGCGTTCTCCTGCGGGGTGGACATGTAGCGTTCGGTATAATGGGTGTCGTAGAGCGCCCAGTCAGTAACCGGCGCGCCTGCAATCCCGGCGGCAAACCGGCCGGGTGCCTGCAGCGCGGTCATCAGCGTCATATAGCCGCCATAGGACCAGCCCCACAGGCCGACCCGGTCACCGTCGACAAAATCACGTGCCTGCAGCCAGTTGAGCCCGGCCAGCTGGTCCTCGACCTCCAGAATACCCATGCGCAGATGCAGCTCGGCCTCGAAGGCATGGCCCCGGTTCCACGTGCCCCGGTTATCCACCTTGAAGAGCACATAGCCGGACTGGACGAGGATCTGGTCACGAAGCGATTGCCAGCCCGTGTGCACGGTCTGGACCAGCGGGCCGCCATAGACCTGTACGATGGCCGGGCAGGGCGTGGCCGCCGTGCAGTGATCCGGGCGATACATCTGCCAGTGGAGGTCCGTCACCCCGTCAGCGGCGGTCAGCGTACCGTATTCCGGCGTCACATGGGCGGCCAGATAGGGCGCGTAAGGGTGGCTCTGATCCAGACGGTTTTCCTCCACCCAGGCGATGCGCGCGCCATCCATGGCGTAGAGCGCGGTCTGGGGCGGGGTGGAGAGGTCGGAATAGGTGCCGATAAAGCCCGAACCGCCAGACCCCACCGTCACGCTCCAGCGGCCTTCCCCGGAAGTGACACGCACCGGCTCGCCGCCATCGAAACCGACCTGATAAAGGTGCTGTTCTAGCGGGCTTTCCATCCAGCCGGCAAACCAGATGAGGCCCTCCTCCTCATCAACGCCTTCAAGGCTGTCGATCACCCATTCCCCGGACGTAATCTCGCGCATCTCGCCGTCGGCGCCAACATGGCGGATATGGCGGAAGCCGGATTGTTCGGAGAGATAGAGCACGCCGCCGCCGGAAAGCGGGTGCAGATCATGGGTGAGGTTGATCCAGCTGTCCGCGCTCTCGGTGATGCGCCGCGCACGGCTTTCCGCGCCTGTGCGCGGATCAAGTGCCAACAGATCCCACTCGGTCTGCGCACGGTTCTGGCGTTGCACCCATAGCGTGCCGCCAGACCGGCTCCAGTTGACACGGGCAAGATAGATATCGGTTTCATCACCCAGATCCACGTCCGTGACCTCGCCCGAGGCCAGATCGATCACATGCAGGGTGACAAGGGCGTTCGGTGTGCCAGCCCGCGGATATCGCTGCTCGGAAACGGAGACGCCTTCGGCACTGATGCCGAAGCGCTCCACGATCATGACGGGGTTCTCGTCCACCCGGGCCACCGCGATGCGGCTGTCGTCGGGCGACCACCAATAGCCGGTATAGCGGCGCATTTCTTCCTGGGCCACGAACTCGGCCATGCCCCAGCTGATCGCTCCGCCTCCTTCGGTGGTCAGCGCGCGTTCCTCGCCTGTGGCCAGGTCATGCACCCATAAATTCTGCTCGCGGATGAAGGAGACATAGCCGCCGCGCGGGCTGACCTTGGCATCGGTCTCGAACGCGTCAGTTTCGGTCAGGCGGCGTGCCTCGCCGGTTTCCACGTCCACGTAGAAGACATCGCCGTCGAGCGGCACCAGTACGGCCTCGCCCGCCTCGTCCCACTGATAGCTCACAACGCCGGATGCTGTGATGCGCGCACGTTCGCGGAACTGGATTTCCGCTTCGGTCAGTTCGCGCTCTTCAGGTGCCAGTTGGCGGGCATCGACGAGGACGTAGGACCGGCCGGTCTCCACATCCATCGCCCAGAGATCCTGTACGGTGCGGTCGTCTTCCTTCGCGCGCAGGAAGCTGATCCGGCTGCCATCAGGCGAAAAGCGTACCGAACGCGCGGTCGGACCGGTAAGGTCAGGCGAGCCGTACAGTCGCTCAATGGTGAGACGTTCGCCTGTCTGATCGATGACGGGTGTGGCCGCCTGTTCGCAGGCAGACAAGGCAAGGCTGAAGGGCAGGAGGGCAATCAGGGCAGTGCGCATGAAAAAACGTCCGGACAGTGAAACCTGTCCGGACGCTACAAGGCTGATCGGTTATTGGCCAGTGGGCCTGGCCTCACCCCGCCTCGCGGAAATTGTCCACGTCGAGATCGTATTCACGCACTTTCCTATAGAGCGTGGAGCGTCCCAGCCCCAGCCGGCGCGCCACTTCCGCCATACGGCCCGAATAGGTTTCGATGGCAAAGGCGATCAGGTCGCGCTCAATGGATTCCAGCGGCCGCAAATGCCCGCCCTCATCGGTGATGTCCACCGGGAAGCCGCCTCCATGACCATTGACATGCGCTGCATCCTCTTGCGGCTCGGCAGGCGCTGCCGTCTCAGCCACAGGGGCCGGACGCTCGGCCTCGGCCTGGCGCAAGGTCGGGTTGAGGCCGGAAATCTGCGGGAAGTCTTCCGGCGTCAGATAATCCCCGTCGCACAGCACCACGGCGCGGAAGACCGCGTTCTCCAGCTGGCGCACATTGCCCTTCCAGTGATGACGCGCCAGCATGTCCATCGTTTCCGATGTGGCGTCCAGCACCGTCTTGCCTTCCTGCGCGTTAAACCGGGCGATGAAGTGGCGCACCAGCGCCGGGATGTCGTCCGCGCGCTCGGAAAGGCTCGGCACCTCGATCGGAAACACGTTCAGGCGGTAGAACAGGTCTTCGCGGAACGCGCCGGATTTGACCTGTTCGGCCAGATCGCGGTTTGTCGCCGAAACGATGCGCACATCGACCTTTACCGGCTTCTTGCCGCCAACCGGATCCACTTCGCCCTCCTGCAGGGCACGCAGGAGCTTCACCTGCATGTCCAGTGGCAATTCGCCGATCTCGTCGAGGAAGAGCGTGCCGCCATCGGCCTCCTGGAACTTGCCCATATGCTTGGCGACCGCGCCGGTGAACGCGCCCTTCTCGTGACCAAAGAGGGTCGATTCCACCAGATTTTCCGGGATCGCGCCGCAGTTCACTGCCACGAAAGGACGGCCCGCGCGGTCAGACGCGGCCATGATGGAGCGGGCAACCAGCTCCTTGCCGACGCCGCTTTCACCGGTGATGAGGATCGGGATGTTGGACTTGGCCGCGCGTTCACCCAGCCGCACCACCTGGCGCATGGCCGGCGCTGACGCGATCATGTCCTTGAAGCCCAGCTGGCCGGACTGCGCGCGCTTCAGGCGCGTCACCTCGCCCGCCAGATCCTTCACCTTGAAGGCATTGCGGATGGAGACCGCGATACGTTCGGGGCTTGCGGGCTTCACGAAGAAGTCCACCGCGCCGGCGCGCATGGCTTTCACGACCGTTTCGATCCCGCCATGAGCGGTGAGCACGATGACGGGCAGGTCCGGCTCGCGTGCCTTGATGATCTCCAGTGTTTCCTGACCGTCCATGCCCGGCATGACGAGGTCGAGCAGGACGACGTTGATCCCGCCGCGCTTGATACGCTCCAGCCCCGCTTCGCCGCTCTCGGCGGTTTCGGGGTGATGTCCCTGCTTTTCAAGGACCGCCTGCATCAGCCGGCGCTGCGTCGGATCGTCATCGACGATCAGGATTGTCTTGGCCATCTCACCCACACCTTCATCTGTCCCACCTTGGGGGCGCAGGCCGGGTCTATTGATGGCTGCTCCGCAGTGTTCTGCGTGAGTGCCGGGCCCAATCCATGCATCCCCGATGCGCACCGTTATGGGACACTCCCGGTAAAGATGGCGTGTAAGGGTTGGTCAGAATTGATTAGGGTAAATAGAGGGTTAGCGTTAGCGTCGCCGGCTTCAACTGGCCTTGCCTGATTGACGCGGAGCGGTGCCGGGCCTACCCCTCACCCTCCCGCCTGGCCGCTTTACGCGGCAAACTTTCTTCAAGGAGACGGCCCGGTCATGACGGAAACTCCGCGTCCGCCCGCACCCCTGATCGCATTCAATGGAAAGTCCGTCCCGGCACCGGACTGGTTCAGGGCCGCGCTGGACGTGCCGTACGAGACCGGCATGGCGAAATGCGATGGTACGCCGATTACCTGGAAGGCCTGGGGGGAGCGTGGCGCTCCGGGTGTGATCCTTGTCCATGGTGGTACGGCGCATAAGGGCTGGTGGGACGCGATTGGGCCCTATCTCGCCGCTGAAGGCCGCCGCGTGGTCGCGCCGGACCTCGCCGGGATGGGGACAAGCGGCTGGCGCGAGGTCTATTCCATGGACGGCCATGCCGCCGACATGCGTGCAGCGGCCGAGGCGGGCGGCGCGTTCGACGTTGGCAAGCCGGTGTTTGCGGGTCATTCCTTTGGCGGGTTTGTCACGTTGAGCGCGGTGCTGGCGTTTGGCGATGTGCTCAAGGCCGGGATTATTCTGGACAGCCCGATCCGGCCACCGCGGGAGCAGCGCGAAGGCTCTCCCCCGCGCCGGGGCGGGCGCACCTATGCTGACATGACCGCGGCGCTTGCCCGCTTCCGCCTGCTGCCTGAACAGCCCTGCGAGCATCTCTGGCTGGTCGACCATATCGCACGTGGCTCCCTCAAACCGGTGGAGGGCGGGTTTACCTGGACATTCGATCCGGACCTTTGGGCCAAACTTACCTATGAGCGTCGGGACCCCGAACACGCGGCGGCGAACCTCAGATGCCCGCTTGCCTTCGTGCGTGGTGCGCAATCGCGTCTGATGGGTGCAGAGACTTGGAACTATATGCGCGGCGTATTTACCGCCTCGCCCTTCGTTTCTGTGCCGGGTGCGCAACATCATCTCATCCTTGACCAGCCGCTGGCTGTGGTCGGCGTGCTCGATGCCTTGATCGAGGGCTGGGCAGGGCATTCGGGGACATAGCGGCGGACAGGTCTTGGCCCGCCCGTCCGCTCATGCTAAGCGGCGATAAATCACGTCTTCAGCGAGATCAGGGAGTTTTCACATGGCGGCCGATTACACGCGTGGGCAAATGAATGTCTCCCAACAGCGTGCCATGTATGTGGGGTCGATGAAGGCAGGCGCTTCCTGCACACTCATCATGGCCTATTCCATCTTCTTCCTGACCTTGGCTTTTGCCACCGGTATGGGCTGGTTCACCTCGCTCGGCTTTGGCGTGGCAGTGGGCCTGATCGGCGGCGTGATTCTCAGGCAGGGCCCTTGGTACTGGCTGACGCTGGCCGGGCTGACCGTAATCGCCGTCATCACGGGCGGCCTGATGGCGCTGTTTGCCGGCTAACATCCAGAAATCACGAATTTCACCATTGCGCTGCGCGATGTTTCGCGCATTCTGACGCCTTGCAATCCTTTGTGGCCAGCAGGGCGGAACTTCACTCATGCGCATAGCGGTACTCACCGAAACCCATCCCGGCGAAGCGCGCGTGGCTGCGACTCCGGATTCGGTGAAAGCCCTTGTAAAGGCAGGCGCGAGTATCGGCATCGAGAAGGGTGCCGGCGCAAAAGCGAGCTTTCCTGATGCCGCCTATGACGAGGCTGGCGCGAAAATCGTCACCCGCGCCACGGCGCTGAAAGACGCCGAACTGATTCTCGGCGTGCGCCGCCCGGACGAAGCCGCTCTGGCGAAGTTTCCGAAGGGCGCGGTTTTGATCGGTCTTCTGGAGCCCCATGACGGTAAGGCATTCGCGGAGGCCTGCGCCAAGGGCGGGATCAATGCGCTGGCCATGGAATTCACGCCGCGTATCACGCGCGCGCAGGCCATGGATGCGCTGTCCTCGCAATCGAACCTTGCCGGCTATCGCGCCGTGATTGAGGCCGCCTCCATCTATGGCCGCGCCTTCCCCATGATGATGACGGCTGCCGGTACCATCGCCGCCGCGAAAGCCTTCGTGATGGGGGCAGGCGTTGCGGGCCTGCAGGCCATCGCCACCGCGCGCCGCCTGGGCGCGATTGTCTCTGCCACCGATGTGCGCCCCGCTGCGAAGGAACAGGTCGCCTCGCTGGGCGCGAAGTTCGTCGCGGTGGAGGATGAGGAGTTCAAGGCCGCGGAAACCGCTGGCGGCTATGCCAAGGAAATGAGCGCGGAATACAAGGCCAAGCAGTCCGAGCTTGTTGCCGCCCATATCGCCAAGCAGGATATTGTGGTGACAACCGCGCTGATCCCCGGCCGTCCCGCCCCGCGCCTCATCACCAAGGCGATGGTGGAAGCGATGAAGCCCGGCTCAGTCATCATCGATATCGCCGCCAGCGCGGGCGGCAATTGCGAGCTCACCAAAGCCGATGAAATCGTCGAGCATGGCGGGGTGAAGATTGCAGGCTTTGCCAATCTGCCGGCCCGCCTTGCCGCGGATGCGTCCCAGCTTCTGGCCAAGAATTTCGTCAATCTCTACCCGCTTCTGAAAGACGAGGCGGGTAAGCTCGCCCCACAATGGGAGGACGAGATCATCAAGGGGATGACCCTGACCCGTGACGGGCAGGTGGTTCATCCCTCATTTGGAGGATAGGCCGATGAAACGCCGCGTGACCCAGATCATCATGGCCGGTGTCGCCATTGTGACGCTGACTGCCTTTTCCGCCGCCGCGCTGATGCTCGGCTAGCCGACAGACAAGGGCCCTTTAAGGGCCGGAGTGAACGCATGGAAGCGATTGATCCGAATATCTACCGCCTCGCCATTTTCGTGCTGGCCGTGTTTGTCGGCTATTACGTGGTCTGGTCGGTGACGCCTGCCCTTCACACACCGCTGATGAGCGTGACAAACGCGATCTCCTCGGTGATCGTGGTGGGCGCGCTGCTTGCCGCCGGCGCCGCCGCGGTGGGGATTGGCAGCCAGTTCGCGCAAGGGCTAGGCCTGCTCGCCGTGCTGCTCGCGTCCATCAACATATTCGGCGGCTTTCTCGTCACCCAGCGCATGCTGGCCATGTACAAGAAGAAGGAAAAGCCGACCCCGGCGGAGAAGCCGGGCTCGGCCTCCTGATCTGATTTTGTGCCCCTTCCGGACTGCCCAGCACGAGGCGATTAGCCCATGACCCCCAATCTTGCCGCCCTGTTCTATCTCGGCTCGGGCATTCTCTTCATTCTGGCGCTGCGGGGCCTGTCGAGCCCGGAGACCTCTCGCCGGGGCAATTATTTCGGCATGGCGGGTATGGCGATTGCCGTCACCACGACCCTGCTGCTTCTGAATGTCGGATTTGGCGGATTCGTCATGATCGCGGGTGCGGTGGCCATCGGCGGCACGATTGGCGCGGTGATAGCGCGGCGTATCGCCATGACGGCCATGCCCCAACTGGTCGCGGGCTTCCACTCGCTGGTCGGTCTGTGCGCCGTGCTGGTGGCGGCGGCTGCGCTCTACGCACCCACAGCCTTCGGGATTGCAGACGAGATGGGGGGGCTGAAAGCGCTCTCCCTCATCGAGCTGGGCATTGGCACTGCTATCGGCGCGATCACGTTTTCCGGCTCGATCATCGCCTTCATGAAGCTGCAGGGCATCATGTCGGGCACGCCTCTGGTCTTCCCCGGCCAGCACTGGCTCAATCTGGGCCTTGGCATCGGGACGGCGGTCTTCATCGCCTTCCTGGTCGCCTCTGGCGGGGATGCGAAAGCCGCGTTCTGGATTGTTGCGGTACTGGCTCTGGTGCTGGGCGTGTTGCTGATCGTGCCCATAGGCGGGGCGGACA
>JBJHCI010000058.1:0-8918 GCA_050485925.1 Maricaulaceae bacterium | reverse complement strand
GCTCCCCGCCCGTCTGACGGTCGAGAAACGGTTGCAGCGGGTCTGGCAGGCCAGCCTCCGCCGGACGGGCGGGCCTTACAACGTCCTGATCGCCAAGACCTGCCAGAACACGGGTCAGCGCGTCAGACTTCAGGCTGGCAGGAGACAATGTCTCGAACATGCCGCCAAACGCCACCTCTGCCGCCAGCGTCCGCCCGCCAGAAACCGGGTTCATCACCGACTGGCATTCGGCCAGCAATTGCACCGCGCGCGGGCCGTTACCCGCAGCGTGATCGAGAAGAAGGCCATCATCAATTGCAGGCATGGTACGTCCGTCCTGTGTGATCCTTACTGATTTTACGCTGACAGGCCTTGACCGGATCATCTGGCACGCTAGCCACGTGTGCTGACACTGATCTGCCCGGAGACGCGCCATGCAGCCCCCCGCCCGCTCGGTCATCGACCTTATCGGCAACACGCCCCTGCTACGTCTGAATGCAGCAAGCGAGGCGACGGGGTGTGAAATCCTCGGCAAAGCCGAATTCCTCAATCCCGGCGGGTCGGTGAAGGACCGCGCGGCACTGGGCATTATCCGCGCGGCTGAAAAATCCGGCGCGCTGAAGCCCGGCGGCACCATCGTGGAGGGAACGGCGGGCAATACCGGGATCGGTCTTGCCATGGTGGGCGCAGCGCTGGGCTACCGCACCGTCATCGTGTTTCCCCGCACCCAGAGCCGGGAAAAGCGCGATGCGATCCTGCTGGCGGGCGCAGAGCTGGTCGAGGTGGATGCGGTCCCTTACGCCAACCCCAACCACTATGCCCGCTATTCCGGCACGCTGGCAGCAGAACTCAATGAAAGCGAGCCGAACGGGGCGATCTGGGCAAACCAGTTCGACAATATCGCCAACCGTCAGGCCCATTTCGATACGACAGGCCCCGAAATCTGGGAACAGACCGGCGGCAAGGTGGATGGCTTCATCTGCGCGGTGGGCTCTGGCGGCACGCTCGCCGGTGTCGGCATGTATCTCAAATCACGAAGCGAAAAGGTGCAGATCGGCATCGCTGATCCAGGCGGCGCGGCGCTCTACGGCTATTACGCCCATGGCGAGCTGAAAGCGGAAGGCAATTCCATCACGGAAGGCATCGGCCAGAGCCGGATCACGGCGAACCTGGAAGGCGCGCCGGTGGACCACGCCTTCCGTGTACCGGACGAGGAAGCCCTGCACGTGCTCTATGATCTCATCCAGCATGAGGGGCTGTGCCTTGGCGGCTCGGCGGGCATCAATATCGCGGGCGCAATCCGGCTGGCGCGCAAGATGGGCCCCGGCCACACCATCGTGACCATGCTGTGTGACCACGGCGCACGCTATCAATCCAAGCTCTACAATCCCGATTTCCTGCGCGGGAAAGGCCTGCCCGTCCCGCCCTGGATGGAGAAAACTGCCTAAGCTTAGCTGAACGGCGGCGCGTAGAGCAGGCCGCCCCGGTTCCACTGGGCATTCAGGCCGCGCTGAAGGCCGAGCCCCGGTTCGGGGCCCAGATGGCGCGCGAATATTTCACCATAATGCCCGCCCGCCTCTACGGCGCGCAGGGCAAATTGTGCATCAAGCCCCAGCCCCTCGCCTATGGCGCCCTCCGCGCCCAACAGACGGCGCACTTCTGCGCTGGGCGAGGTCTCTGCCAGTTGACCGGCATTGGCTGCGGTTACGCCAAACTCCTCTGCGGCGAGAAGGGCGTGGAGCACCCATCGCGCCGCATCAGCGAACTTCCGGTCGCGCGAGGCGACCACCACACTCAACGGTTCCTTGGAAATAATGTCGGCCAGAATCACATGCTCGCCGGGCTCGGAAAGCGTCAAGCGTACGCCCGCCAACGCGGAGACATCATTGGTGAACGCGTCGCACTGTCCGCGCCCGTACGCGGTTGTAGCCGCGCGTATGGTGGCGAACTCGACGAGCGTCAGATCAAGATTATGGGCAGTGGCAAAGTCGGCGATATTCGCGGCCGTGGTGGTATTCCTGAGAACGCACAGCCGCGCCCCGTCCAGTTCTCGGGCACTCGTCACGCCCAGATCGCGCGGCACCAGAAACCCCTGCCCGTCATAGTAATAGATTCCGGCAAAACTGATCTCGCGCTCCGCATCGCGCGACAGCGTCCAGGTCGTGTTACGCAGCAATATGTCCACGTCACCGCTCGCCAGCGCCGGAAGTCGTTCGGCGGTGGTCAGCGGCACAAAGCGGACGCGTGAGGCGTCACGCAGGAATGCGGCGGCATACGCCCGGCACAGATCGATCTCGAAGCCGGACCAGTTGCCGTCCTCATCCTCGCGCGCAAAGCCGGCAAGCCCTGTATCAACGCCGCAGCGCACATGGCCGCGCTCGCGTATTTCATTGAGCTGGGTGCCGATATCTTCCATCTGGCTTTGTGACACCGTAAAGCCCAGCGCAAAGGCTGCCGCCGCGCGCGACAGGCGGCGCGGCATGAGAAAATCGAAGAAACCTGCTGGCGTCATGGCAAAAGCCGACCTAAACGCTGATAGGTATGGGGTTTACCCAAGCTGGAGGGCCGCGTCGACATGAAACGCACTACGCGCATCATCCATTCAGGCCGCTCAGACGAAGGCGATGGCCTCGTCAACCCGGCTATCAAGCGCGCGTCCACCGTGCTCGCTCCCTCCACTGCGGAGCTTTACCATCCCACCGGCAAGCGGCGTCATTATGGCCGTGGCGGCATCGCCCCCAATGCAGAACTGCGCGAGGCGATCGCCGGGCTCTACGGCGCCGATGCCTGTGCGCTCGCCCCGTCCGGGCTGGCGTCTGTGATCCTCGCCATCCGCACCGCGCTCAAAGGTCCCGGCGAGGCGCTGATCACCGACAGCGCCTATGGCCCGGTGCGCCGCTTCTGCGATGAGGAATTGCCGCGCCTTGGCGTAACGCCTGTCTATTACGATCCGCGCATCGGGGCGGGCATCTCTTCACTTCTTACATCAAAAACTACGTTTATCCTGTTGGAATCACCAGGCTCTCTTACCTTCGAGGTGCAGGATGTGCCGGCCATCGCGGCGGCGGCGAGGGACGCGGGCGTACCCACCGTAATTGACGATACCTGGACCGCAGGCGTGCTGATGAACCCGCTCGACATGGGCGTGGACTATGCCGCGCAGGCGCTCACCAAATATGTGGGCGGGCATTCCGACTTCCTGATGGGCTCGGTCGTAGCGCGCGGAGACGCCGCCAAGGCCGTGCTGGAGCGCGAGAAGCTCTATGGCGTACATGTCTCGCCCGACGATGCCTTCCTGGCCCTCAGGGGGCTGCGTACCCTGCCCCTGCGGCTGGAGCGCGCGGAGGCGGCGTCGCTGGAGATTGCACGGCGGCTGGAAGCCCACCCCAAGGTCAGCCGTGTGCTGCACCCGGCTCTGCCCTCCCACCCCGACCACGCGCTGTTCAAACGCGATATCTCCGGGGCCGCAGGCTGCTTTGCCTTCGTGCTGGACGGCATTCCTGCGAAAGCGGGCGAAGCGGTGATCGACCGGCTGAAACTGTTCGGGATCGGCTTCTCATGGGGCGGCTATGAAAGCCTCGCCCTCTCCTGCGATCCGCAGATCAGACGCACTGCCGTGCCGTGGAAAGCCGAAGGGGCATTATTGCGCCTCTCCATCGGGCTGGAGGATGTCGATGATCTCTGGGCGGATCTGGAACAGGCGCTGGGCTGAGCCCGGCGCCTGCCACCCAGACGGGCCTACTCTGCAAGCAAGTCGCGCAAGACCTGGCCATCTTCACCCAGCACTTCGGCTGAGACCGTGCCGTCCTCGGTGACCCGGAACATGAGGCGGGTGCGGCCCTGGCCATCGCCCAGCGCGAGTATCGCATCTCCCCGCGAATTGCGGATCAGCGTGGCCCGGTTGGACGCAGACACCATCCCGGTTTCGACCAGCGCCATGTATTCGGCCAGAAGGGCTTCCTCTTCAAGCCCGGCAAGTGCCCCGAGGCGAGGATAGTCCATCGGCACCGAGGGACGGTCCACGACGTACAAGCCCCCTGAATAGGTATCTCCCGTCTGCTGGTATTGCATGGAGACCACTTGGTCCTGATTGAACCTGTCGAACGCCAGGATGCCGTGCGCGCGGGGCGGTGCACCCGCTTCGCCGGGCGCTCCGCTAACTGTGAGGCCGCCTATCTCGGTGCCCTCCTCATCGTAGAAACCAATGCCCGGCGCAGGCGGCCGGGACGGATGGGGATACTCAACCCCGTGAGCATAGATCCCCGGCGCCCTGTCCTGATTGAAGATCACCATCCGCAGCGTGCCATCAGAATCGACGACATTGATGCGCTCTACGGTTATCTCCCCAAACCGCTGTTGATCGGAATTACTCCCGGAAGCGGCAATTCCGGCCACCAGAAGACCGGAAATCCCGGCCACGGCGACCACTGTCATTGTCTTCTTAATCAACTCAACCTCCCAGATTTATGTTTAATGTCGCCGGTTCTACGTCCGGCCCGCCGACGCTAGATTGCGCGAAACGCAATCTGAAAGTTAATTATTCTTTAATTTTCTGGACGGGGTCGCGTAACATGCACTATCAACATATCGCTCCGGTCCGGCGTGGTCGGCGCGTTGCCTGTATGTCTTGTGATTGCGCGCTGCAGCACCGTACAAAAAGGAAATCTGGCGACCCCGGCAGGATTCGAACCTGCGACCATTCGCTTAGAAGGCGAGTGCTCTATCCAGCTGAGCTACGGGGCCGGTAAGGCGGGTCTTGACGCTGCCATCAATCTGGCCGCGCGAGGCTTCAGGCGCAATGGAAGAAGCGGCACGCGGGCGCTTTAGTGCGACCAGGGCTCTTTGCGGTCAGACGCGAAATTGGAGGCATAGGTCTTGATGATACGCGGGGTCTCGCGAGCCTCGCGGATCTGGAAAGCAATGCCATAGCGCTTGGCATAGGCCACCGCCTCGTCCCGACTCTCGAAATTCAGGCGCACCTGACGGCGCGTATCGCCCGTGCTGGCCCAGCCCATCAGCGGATCGGGGCGCTTGGCCATGGCCGGTTCAAATTCCAGCACCCAGTCTCTCGAGCGCGCGCGGCCAGACTGCATGGCATTCTTCGAGGGCTGGTAGATCCGCGCGAACATGGCTCGTTTCCCGTTTCCAACACCGTTTCATGGTCGGGGCGGCAAGATTCGAACTTGCGACCCTCTGCTCCCAAAGCAGATGCGCTACCAGGCTGCGCTACGCCCCGTCCTTGTGCGATCCGTTTAGGCAAAGCCGCGAAGCTGCGCAAGGCTGCATAGCGCCGTACGGCGCAGCGTCAGTCGGCGGTCTCTTCGACGGGCTCGTCCGCATCCGCTTCAAAAGCCTCGTCAGCGCCATCCTCAGCCGGTTCATCGGGCGCATCATCATCCGCGTCCTGCGCGGCCGCCTCGCCGGACTCCCAGGTGCCGAAGAGGGCGTGGCGGACAAGATTACCCGGCGCAATGCCCAGCTCCCCAGCCCGCCCGCCGGCAATCTCGATCACGGCGAGAACCGGGAAGTCGGACGGCAAAGAGCGGCGCGAGAGCGGCTGGGCGTGGGCGATGATCTTGGCAATCGTGCCATCGGCTCGCACATAAAGGATATCCAGCGAAATCAGCGTGTTGGCCATCCAGATGGCGACCGGCTGCTCCACTTCAAAGTCGAACAGCATAGCCGCATTGGGGGCCATCGATTCGCGGAACATCATCCCGCGCTGGCGGCTCGCCTCCGTATCGGCGATCTCGGCAATGAATTCGACCGGACCTTCGTCCGTCTCGATAATAATGGGGTCAGGCCCGCCATACTGGACGACCGCGTCCGGATGGGTCGGGTCGCTGGGCTGGGCGTGCGCACAGCCGATAAAGGCGAGCGCGGCGAGCGGAGCGGCGAGAGCAGTTATCGTGCGTATCATCATGGACGGCACGCTAGCCAACCGCGTGCGTGGGCGCAATCGCGCATGCAGGTGGGCGCAGCCGTATTGTGCAGTGCAAAAAGCGGGTTGCGCACCGCGCCATGGCCGCTATCAAGCCCGCCAGCAATACGAAAACGTCCGCAGAGGAAGCCCCCATGCGCATCGACCAGATTTCCGCCGGCGCCAATCCCCCGTCCGATATCAATGTGATCATCGAGGTACCGGTTGGTGGCGAACCGGTGAAGTACGAGATGGACAAGGCTTCCGGCACGGTATTCGTCGACCGCTTCCTGCACACGCCCATGCGCTATCCGTGCAATTACGGTTTCATGCCACACACCCTGTCTGATGATGGCGATCCGGTCGACGTGATGGTGCTGGGCCAGACGACGCTGGTGCCAGGTTGCGTGGTCCGCTCGCGGCCCATTGGCGTGCTGATGATGGAAGATGAGAGCGGGCTGGACGAGAAAATCCTCGCCTGCCCTCACCACAAGCTGACGCCTCTGTACGATGACATCCAGTCCTTCACCGATGTCACCAAGGCGCAGATCATGCGCATCACCCACTTCTTCGAGCACTATAAGGATCTCGAACCCAATAAATGGGTAAAAATCCACGGCTGGGAAGGTAGGGAGCGGGCCGAGCAGCTTATCCTGGAAGGGCTAGCACGGGTTAGGGGCTGATTCTCCCGCTTGGGACTGGCGTAAAGCCATGCTGGAATGTCATCCCAACAGCATGGCGAAGATGATGGACAAGAAAACTCCTGTCAGTGAGACGCTCCCCGGTGATCCGGTGGAGGCCTATAACAATCCCGACTTCATGGCTTCGGTCGATGCGCGCCCCTTGCGCATACTGGCGGAATATCACTACCCCAAGCAGACTTTCGAACGCCACAATATTGAGGACACGATCTTGTTCTTCGGTTCGGCGCGTGTCCTGTCACGCGAGGAGGCCGAACGCCGGCTTGAAGAAGCGAGGATGACAGGCGGCGATGTTGAGCGCGCAGAACGCGCGCTCGCGATGTCTCGATATTACGAAGATTCGCGTGAGCTGGCGCGCCGGCTCACCGAATGGTCGCTCAACCTCAATGACTGCCATGGCCGGCGCTTCGTCATATGCACCGGTGCCGGCCCCGGCATCATGGAGGCGGCCAATCGCGGTGCGCGCGAGGCGGGCGGGGAAACGGTCGGGCTTGGGATAACCCTGCCGCGCGAAGAGAACAATAACCCGTTCGTCACGCCGGGCCTCAATTTCGAGTTCCACTATTTCTTCACCCGCAAATTCTGGTTCCTCTACCCGGCCAAGGCGCTGGTGCTGATGCCGGGCGGGTTTGGCACCCTGGATGAGCTGTTCGAGACACTGACCCTTCTGCAGACGCGCAAGATGAAAAAGCGCCTGCCCGTCGTACTCTTCGGCAGTGAGTATTGGGACAAGGTGCTGAATCTGGAGGCTCTGGCCGAATTTGGCTCGATCAATCACGAGGATCTAAAGCTCATCCACCGCACCAGTTCGGTCGATGAAGCGTTCGACTATATCGTCGACGAGCTGTGCAAATACGCCCTGCCCAATCCGGGTACGGGGCTGTAGCTGGCAGCGTCTTGCTGACATCCTTCCCGCCACTAGACTGTATTGATGTCCGCGCAGGCGCATCGTGACGAAACGGCGATTGAGAAAGGGCGATGCCGCAATTGCGGAGCGTCGCTGAGCGCACGCTATTGCGGCGAATGCGGGCAGCGGGAGCTTGACCAGAACGAGCGGCAGTTCAGCCACCTTGTCCGCGATTTTCTGGGGGCGGCGTTTTATCTCGACAGCCAGTTCTGGCGAAGTTTCATCGCACGAAAAAGCCCGGCGGAGCGCTCCGCCGGGCCAGTTCACGCGGCAAGACACCAGTCTATTGACTGGTAACCTCGGAAATGTGCAGCCGGGCCGCCGCCGTGGAGGCAGAACCCCAGGTTCCGATCCAGATGTCGTACTGACCGGACATCGGTGCGGCCCAGCCGATCGAGGGATTGGTGCCCGCCCCGCCATCATCGTTGCAATACCAACGGCCATCCGGCGCGTTGATCACCAGTGTGGTATCAACCGAAGAATTCACCGAAATGATCAGCGGCAGCGCACCGGCGGCGAAATTCAGACGTACATCCGGGGCCTCGGCGATATAGCCAACGCAGGCGCCGCCCAAGGTTTGACTGGCGTTGATCAAGCCGCCGGATCTGACATCGATCACGTAAGGATCCGGCGTGAAGCCGCCGGAGAGATTTACCGTCCCGTAAAGCGGGTTCAGGCTGTAGTTCTGGGCTGACGCCCCCGCGGCCAGAATGGCCACGCCAAGAATCGCTGTTGAAGCGGCGCGAAACATTAAATTATCTCCAAGTTACAGCCAGCTTGGCTCTCCACCCTGGCCAGAGTCCCTCACTTCGCAGCGGACGCTAGCTCCGCTTCGAGGTGACGTAAAGGCAAATTTTCCCTTTGTTTAACACAACCTAACGGCATAACGGTATATGTCAGAAAGCGCCTTAGGTTTCGCAACCGAAGTCAAGTCGGTGGCGAGACAACTCTTGATACTGGAAAGACGTTGGGGATGGCGCGAATGGCAGGCCCTAGGGGAATCGAACCCCTCTTTCCAGGTTGAAAACCTGGCGTCCTAACCGATAGACGAAGGGCCCGCATCGGCGCGAGTGCGGTTCTATATCCAAGCCGAATCCGCCACGCAAGCCCTAGCAGGCGCTTTATGCTGCAGATTTGTGTTCAATCGGCAGGCGCTAGGTCTTCCAGGTGCAGCTCTGCCTTCCGGCCAAAGCGGTTATCCTCCGCCTTCACCCTGCCGGCCGCGTGCCATGTCCGATCACGTGATCCGGTCAGTGCCTCGCCAAGCGGGGAGCCAAGGGCACGGAACGCGATTCCCGAGAGTTGCGCCCCTCCCTTGTCCTCCAGCGCAAAGCGCAGATGACCGGTGCCCACCTCTTTCACAAACGCGACACGCAGCTCGGCAAAGCCGAACCGCGGCTCAGGATTACCC
>JBJHCI010000057.1:0-8920 GCA_050485925.1 Maricaulaceae bacterium | reverse complement strand
AGATGAGGAGTTGCCGGGATGTCGAGTATCGTGGGTTTGGGTCGCGGCCTGCGCTGGGTGATTGTGCTGTCATTTGCGCTGGTCGTGGCGGCCTGCGCGCAGTCGCCAACCGAACACAGCATGGCAGGCGCCGGCGGTGGAAACGTCACACCCGGCACCAATCAGGATTTCGTGGTAAATGTCGGCGACCGGATCTTCTTCACAACCGATTCCACCTCGCTGAGCAGTCAGGCACGCGAAACCCTGAACAGGCAGGCCCAGTGGCTACGCCTCTATCCCCAGTATCAGGCGACAGTCGAAGGGCACGCCGACGAGCGCGGCACGCGGGAATACAATCTGGCCCTGGGTGCCCGCCGCGCCAATGCGGCTCGGGACTTCCTCGTCAGCCAGGGTGTTGATCCCTCGCGGATTTCCACCGTGTCCTACGGTAAAGAGCGTCCGACCTGCACCCAGTCGACCGAAAGCTGCTGGGCTCAGAACCGGAATGCGATCACCGTGATCACGTCCGGCGCGGTGTCGTAGGCAGCGCATCTGCGTTGTAGACCGAGAGCTTAAGGCCCGCCAGCAAGACCCCGGACGGTCTCGCTGGCGGGCCTTGCTTTGACGAGATGCCGCAATTTTGCCCCCAGCGGCGTTCTAGGGTGATGATCGCAATTATCGCGGACTGAAGGGTAATCTCAATGCGCTGGCTCATTTCCTTGCTTCTGGGTGCTGTCATGCTGGCCGGAACGGCCCACGCCCAGTCCACACGCGCGCTGACCGTGCGTATGGACGCGCTTGAACAGCGTTTGCAGGACATGGAGCAGCGCTCGCTGGCCGGCGATCCGGTTGCCGAAGACCTCCTGCAGCGCATTGAGGCGCTGGAGCGTGAACAGCGCGTCATGACGGGCGAGCTGGAGCGCATGAATTTCGAGAATACGCGTCTGCGTCAGGAAGTGGAGCGGCTCAACACTACGATGCGCCGCCTGTTGGCCGGCGAGGAGGGTGAGGGGCTGGCGGTTACCGATCCGGACGATCCTCATGCCGAAGCGCGGGCCGCGGCCACCCGCCCGCTTAGCCTGCAGGGCGGAAACCTGCCGCCCCAACGCCCGGACCCGAGTGCCGGGCGCCGGTCTGAGCCGGTCGAGATTGATGCCGAGCCCGGCGATCCCGATGATATGTTCCGTTCCGCACGCGCGCGCCTGCTGGACGGTGATTTCGCCGGCGCGCAGGAAGGCTTCGCCGCCTTCGTCGCCCAGCACGAAAACCATAACCTTGCCGGGGCGGCCTGGTACTGGCTTGGCGAGTCCCATTTTGCGCAAGGTGCCTTCCAGGACGCGGCAGATGCCTATCTGACATCCCTGCGTACCGACCGGCGCGGCGAGCGCGGTCCGGATGCGCTGGTGCGCCTTGGCGCGTCGCTGGCGGCGATGGATCAGCGCCAAGCGGCCTGCAATGTGCTGGCCTCCTTCACGTCGGAGTATCCCAACGCTGATGAGGATGCGCGCCGCAGGGCACAGCGCGAATCCGCGCGGGCCGGGTGCCGCTAGAGTTTGATCCAGACGCCGCGGCGCAGGCCGTCCTGCGCCTGGCTCCATCGGGCGTGCTTGTCCTGGCCCTGTCGGGCGGGGGCGATTCCACCGCGCTGGCGCTTATCATGGCCCGGGTGGCGAAAGCGTCCGGTCGGCCTTTCCATGTGCTGATCGTCGACCATCGTCTGCGCGAGGGCAGCGCGCAGGAGGCAGAACTCACGGCGCGCCGCGCCCGAGCGCTTGGTGCCGAGGCGCATATTCTCGTCTGGGATACGCCGCAGCCGGGGCAGGCTGCAGCGCGCGCCGCGCGCCACCGCCTTCTGGCGGGCGCCTGCGCCCGGATCGGCGCGTCCACCGTGTTTCTGGCCCACACGGCCAACGATGTGATCGAGACAATGGTCATGCGGGCTTCCCGCAAGGAGGCAGGCTGGCGTGCTCTGGCGGCCATGGGGGAAAGCGCGATGAGCCCGGCCTGGCCGGAAGGGCGTGATCTGCGCCTTGTCCGTCCGCTGGTGCGTGCGTCGCGGGCGGATCTACGGACGTTTCTGCAAGCGGAGGGGGGCCGCTGGGTAGAGGACCCTTCCAATACCGATCCGAAGTTTGAACGTGTGCGCATTCGTGCCCATGCGCCTGCACCGGACAGCGCGGCCGGGCACGCGCTGCTGGGTCTGAATGATGCGGCGCTGGCGCTGGACGGGCGGGTGCGCCGTGCGGCGTCCCGCTTGCTGGCGCGCGCTGCTATTTCGCATGACTGGGGCGGCATCACGCTGGAGCCGGGCGCGTTCGGGCGCGCGCCGCGCCTTGTGGCTGGGCGCGCGATGGAGGCCGCCATCGCTGCTGTCAGCGGTGAGACGGCCCTGCCACGGGCGAGCGTGACCTTTAGCCTGTTGGACGCCTTGCTGGCGGGCAGGGCGGCGAGCGGCGGCGGGGCGCTGCTTACCGCCTCGCTTATCCTCGGTCGTGATCCGGGTGCAAGCGCAGGGCGTGCGGATGGAGCGGGCGGAGCACGCGAACTTATCCTCCCCCCCGGAAAAGCGGGTATATTCGACGGACGGTTTCTGGTGTGCGCGGGCAGTGAGACGCTCGCCGTATCGGCGGCGGGCGGAGCCAAGACCCACGCGCCGGGTGTGCCGCCGGTTCTGCGGGCATCGCTGGTGCGCGGCGAGGCCGGTGGCGAAGCCTTCATCGCCGGACTGGACGCGGTGCCAGGCAAGGGCGCGGCTGGCGCGCTGATTGCAGAGCGGATCGCTCATGTCCTGTTTGAGGGCGGTGCGCATTGACTGCGCCAGATCGGCACGCCGGTCTGGCGAAACGGGTAGCAGGAACCAATATGGTAAGGCTGAAGCCTGCCTGATAAGCTGAAGGCCATGGCCTGAAGAATGTGACGGGTAGGACCGTGTGTTGGCGGTCCAGTGAAGGAAAGACGGATGAATCTGCGCAATATCCTGGTCTGGGCGATCCTGCTGGTTCTGCTCGCGGCCCTGTTCAATATCCTTCAGGGGCCGCGCCCGGCGCCACAGAACAATGAGCTGAGCTACACCCAGTTCATGGACAATGTGGAAGCGGGCCGCGTGCGCGAGGTCACGATTGAAGGCCAGACAGTGACCGGCCAGCTGGCGGGCGGACAATCTTTCCGTACCGAGGTGCCCGGCGATGCGCAGGTCACCAACGCCCTGCGCCAGCATGGTGTGCAGATTTCCGCGCGCGCACCGTCCGAAGGCGGCATGAACCTTCTGGGCATCCTGCTCAGCTGGTTCCCCATGCTGCTGCTGATCGCGGTGTGGATTTTCTTCATGCGCCAGATGCAGTCGGGCGGGCGCGGCGCGATGGGCTTTGGCAAGTCCAAGGCTAAGCTGCTGACAGAGAAAACCGGCCGTGTGACGTTTGAGGACGTGGCCGGTGTGGACGAGGCCAAGGAAGAGCTCGCCGAGATTGTCGAATTTCTCAAAGACCCATCCAAGTTCCAGCGCCTGGGCGGCAAGATTCCCAAGGGCGCGCTGCTTGTTGGTCCTCCGGGTACGGGCAAGACGCTGATCGCGCGCGCTGTCGCGGGTGAGGCGGGCGTGCCCTTCTTCACCATTTCCGGCTCGGATTTCGTGGAGATGTTTGTCGGCGTCGGCGCCAGCCGCGTGCGTGACATGTTCGAACAGGCCAAGAAGAACGCGCCCTGCATCATCTTCATTGACGAGATCGACGCGGTGGGCCGTTCGCGCGGTGCCGGCCTTGGCGGCGGCAATGACGAGCGCGAGCAGACCCTGAACCAGCTTCTGGTCGAGATGGATGGTTTCGAGGCCAATGAGGGTATTATCCTCATCGCGGCCACCAACCGGCCCGACGTGCTGGATCCGGCGCTGCTGCGTCCGGGCCGGTTTGACCGTCAGGTCGTGGTGCCGAACCCCGATATCACGGGCCGGGAAAAGATCCTGAAAGTCCATATGCGCAATGTGCCGCTGGCCGCTGATGTCGACCCGAAGACCATTGCGCGCGGCACGCCGGGCTTTTCCGGCGCGGACCTTGCCAATCTGGTCAATGAGGCGGCGCTGCTTGCCGCCCGCCGCAATCGGCGTCTTGTCTCCATGGCCGAGTTCGAAGAGGCCAAGGACAAGGTGATGATGGGGCCGGAGCGTCGCTCCATGGTGATGGGCGAAAAGGAAAAGACGCTTACCGCCTATCACGAGGCCGGTCACGCCATCGTGGCGCTGAAAGTGCCCGCGGCTGATCCCGTTCACAAGGCGACGATCATTCCGCGCGGACGTGCGCTTGGCATGGTCATGCAGCTGCCGGAGAACGACAAGCTCTCCATGACCCATCAGGAAATGACCAGCCGTCTGGCCATCATGATGGGCGGGCGCATCGCCGAGGAGCTGAAATTCGGCAAGGAGAATGTGACCTCCGGTGCCGCCAGCGACATCCAGCAGGCCACGCGCCTTGCCCGTGCCATGGTCACCCAGTGGGGCTTTTCTGACGAGCTCGGCCCGATCGATTATGCCGATAATCAGGGCGATGTGTTCCTTGGCCAGCAACTGGTCCAGCAATCGCGCACGGTGTCGGCCGAAACGGCGGCGAAGATCGAGCGCGAGGTGAAAGGTCTGGTCGAAGGCGGGCTTAACGAGGCACGCCGCATTCTGACCGAGCACAACAAGGACTGGGAAGCCATTGCCCAGGGTCTGCTCGAATACGAGACGCTCTCCGGCGAGGAGATCAATGATCTGCTCAAGGGCAAGATGCCGGTGCGCAATACCGACGTGCCCCCGAAGAGCGATGCCGGTTCCTCCACGCCCGACAGCGCGGTGCCCGTCATTGATGACGAGGATGAGGACGAGGTGCCGGCCCCCGGCGGCTTGGAGCCCAAGCCCGGCCCGGCGTGATTTTGGCGACCCCGACAGACTGGATACGTAGCGAAGGCGAAGGAGTAATCCTTCGCCTTCGTGTTACGCCCAACGCCTCAAAGGATCTGATTGAGGGCGTGGAAACCGCGGCGGACGGGCTGGCCCACCTCAAAGTCCGCGTGCGGGCCGTACCGGACAAAGGCGCGGCCAATGCGGCGGTCCTTAAGCTTCTCGCCAAATCGCTCGGCATACCGAAATCGGCGCTGGAGCTGGTCTCCGGTCACACGGCACGCGTGAAGACGGTGCGGGTGACGGGCCTTGCCTTTGACGAGGTGGACGCCCGGCTGGCTCTGTAGAAAAACCGTTTTCCGCGCCGGTGCGTATAAGGACCATCCTGACTTTACACGCGCGGGGGTCTGCCATGCCCGAAATGTCCTTGCCCTGGATGCTGGCCGGCCTTGCGGCAGCTATTGGCGCACTAATGGGGCTGATGAGCTTTACTGTTCCACGTTGGGGCGCGAATGTCGTCCGGCTCGCCCCATCACCCGATCTGAAGGGCGGCTGGGCGGAGTTCCGGGCTTCCTATGGCGGGGCGCTGGTTCTGGCCCATGGCGCTGTGCTGCTTACCCTCACCATGAGTGCTCAGGCCGGTTCTGGTGCCGTGATGGGAGCGGGCTTCGCGGTAGGCCTTTACTGGCTCGGCATGGCGTTTGGCCGCGCGGTGTCCATGATCGTGGACGCCAGTCATGATACCCGCACCCGCTATAATGCTGCGGCCATCGTGTTCGAAGCACTGATGGGGTTGGCACTCTGTGCGCCATTTATTGCTCATCTTGGCAGATAGAACCGGCACCGCTCTAACCGCGTCCCGTCAACCCGCTCCCTTGTAATCGTGCGCACGCATGGGTGGTCCGGAGGAGGCTCACGCGCCCTCATAACAAAAAACAAGTTTGTAATATAAACTAGTCTATGATAGTCGGATCTTCTGTCCAAAGGAGGCTCTGCCATGACGACCCCATCTTCGCCCCCAACAGACCGTCTGCACGGTCTTGACGCCCTGCGCGGCTTCGCCCTGCTTCTCGGTGTCGTCCTGCATGCGGCCATGGCCTACACGCCTATGCCCATGTGGGTGGTGGCAGACAGCCAAACCTCGTCGGTTGCGAGTGCCACATTCTTTGTCATTCACATCTTCCGGATGACGACATTCTTCCTGATAGCGGGTCTGTTTGCCCACATGATGCTTGGCAGGCGCGGTGTCTGGGGCTTTGCCCGTGATCGTCTCATACGGATCGGTGGCCCGCTGGCGGCATTCTGGACGCCGATACTGACGGCAATCATCGCCGTACTGATCTGGGTGGCTGTCATCAATAATGGCGGGACCATACCGGAGGGTCCGCCCCCTCCGCCCATGACCGCCGAGACCTTTCCCCTGACCCATCTCTGGTTCCTGTGGGTATTGCTTATCCTGTGCGCGGCCTTGCTGGTCCTGCGCGCGCCTTTTGCGGTACTGGATCGTTCGGGCGCATGGGGCAGGGCGGTCGATCGTCTGACCGGTGGCCTGATAGGCCCGCTGGCACCAGTGATCCTCGCTGTGCCTCTGGCGGTGGCGCTCTATCTGACACCCGACTGGCTGCCCTTCTTCGGTATTCCCACACCTGATCATGGTGTGGTGCCCAATCCGGCAGCGCTCACCGCGTTCGGCGTCGCTTTCGGTGTGGGCGCACTCATTAATCGCCGCCGGGATCTCCTGACCCGCATCAGTGACTTATGGGCACCGTTTACAGTGATGGCGCTGGCGGCTGGTACAACCGCCTTCATGCTCAGCGGCGGCGGAACGCCCAGCTTCACCCCTATAGCCGAACCCCTAAACAAGGCCGGCATGGCCGCTCTCTACGCCTTCGCCGTGTACTCCGGCGCGCTGGCCGCCATGGCATTGGCCCTGCGGTTCGCTTCTGGCATCAGTGGCGTGCGCCGCTATCTGGCCGATGCGTCATACTGGATCTACATCGTCCATCTGCCGCTGGTGATGGTGGGTCAGGTGCTACTGTTGGGCATGGACTGGCCTTGGTTCGTCAAACTGGCGGTCCTGATCAGCTCTGTCACTGCGGTTTCCCTTGTCACCTACGAATTGCTGATCCGCCACAGCTTCATGGGCCGCTGGCTGAACGGGCACCGTGTGCCTTGGCGACGTCCGGCCGCACCCTCCGCAGCGCCCGCCGAATGACTTGCCAATCATGCGGCGCTGGTTCATCCCCGATGCAAGCCGTTCATACAGGAGTCGCCGCCATGCTCTCGAAACCCCGCATGACATCGCCCGAAGACGATCTGGCATTTATGCGTGCCATTGCCGAAGGCGGCGGGCAGCCATCGCTTACCCTGGCGGTGTGCTATCTGGCGGGCGGTCTCCTGTACGGACTGCAGTCACTGTTCCACCTTGGTCAGATGACCGGGGCGGTCCGCTGGCCCGACCCCGCCAATCTTGCCGTCGTGGTCCTGATCAGCGCCAGCTTCCTGTTGGTGCTGATCTGGGCCATACTTAAGGACCGCCGCGACGGTGTGCCCAATCGGGGGCCGCTGGCCGCTAGAACGCTCAGCGCAGCATTCAGTGCGACCGGTATGGCGAACGGTGCCGTGATCATAATCTTCGCTGTCGGAGCACACAGGGATCAGGACTTCGGTATCTGGCTTTATTACCCAGCTATCGTTTTCGCCCTCCAGGCCGCCGCCTGGTTCATGGCGTGGACGCTGAAGCGGAAGGTCTGGATGCTGGCGACGGCGCTGGGCGGCTGGGCCACCGCTGTGGCGTTGGGGATACTGGTACGCGAGCCTGTTCTGTATCTGGCTGTATGCAGCGTCGCCCTGTTTCTGCTGTTCGCCCTGCCGGGCTGGGTCATGTTCCGCGATACCCGTTCCCGGTCAGCGGTGGGCTGATCCATGAGCGTCGGCGGTATCGGACGCATTGACGATATCATCCACGGCCGTATGCGGCTGGGAATCATGGTCTATCTGGCCGATGCCGAGACAGCAGACTTCACCGAGCTCAAGTCCGCGCTTGATGCCACGCAGGGCAATCTCTCCATTCACCTGACCAAGCTGGAGGAGGCCGGCTACGTGGCTATAACCAAACGCTTTGTCGGCAAGAAACCGCAAACCCGTATCAGCATTACGCCGCGTGGCCGTCAGGCCTTTGCTGCCTATGTGGAAGCACTCGGCGCATTACTGGGCAAGGGTGCCGGTTCGTGACTTGCCCGGGTCAGGCCGTCTGGTTGCATGCAATCGCACCCACCCGGGCCGAACGCCCGGCATCGGGGCCATAGCCGGCCTCCGCGGTGCGCTGGCGGGCGGCTTCATCGGCGATGGCCTTGACGAGCCCTTCAGTGATGGTTTTCAGCGCCTCCACCACGAGGCCGTTTCTGTGCACGGCGGCTTCGAGGGCCTCGACGCCGTCGCGCAGACGGGTCTTTACACCATCATCAAGGCTTGACAGGCGGGAGGGGTCGCCAGCGGCGAGCTGGGTCTCGCGCCGATAGATATTGGCCAGCTGCATCTTCTCGTCTTGCAGGTCAAAGGCCTTGTGGGGCTGGCGTGCCTCGAAATGGGCGGTCTCGGTCTCGAACAGCTCGGTCAGGCGTTTGACCAGGCGGATCAGATGCTCGGCCCTCTCGGTGGGGGATTTAGCTGCCAACTCGCTCATGACTCGCTCCTAAGCTCCTGCATGCGCATGATTTCGCGGGCCAGATCATCGGCGAGGCCGATTCCGCCGACGCGTGCCATTACCTTGGCATACTCCTCGTTCAGCATGCCGCGAAACGCACTTTCGCCCGGCCCGCCGCCGAACATCTCGCTCTGCGTGCTCTCGCCCATCATCTGTTCGATGAGCTGAGCCAGGAAGATCGCTTCGAACTCCTCGGCGACGCGGCGCGCCTGTTCGGCGTTTGCGACGCCCCCCGTACCCGGAAGGGAAGGCTCACGGCTGGAAACCGCGTTCTGAAGCTGGGTAGCCAGAAGATTATCCATCACAGCACCTCGATCTCGGCCTGCATGGCGCCTGCCGCCTTGATGGTCTGGAGAATGGTGATC
>JBJHCI010000056.1:0-8952 GCA_050485925.1 Maricaulaceae bacterium | reverse complement strand
CCGTAGCTGGCTCTGGAAAACTGGTTCATGGGTGTCTCACTTACCTCATTGCAACAGGGGAAGCGGACGGGTGCGAAAGCACCCACGCTTGGGGCTATATATCAGGTGGAAAGCCCTGCGATTCAAGGAAAACCGGCTGATAATATGCGTCAGGCGGCCTGGCGCTCGAAATCCATGAAGACCGGATCAATGTCGCCCAGATGCTTGGACTGGTAGCGCGTGGTGATGTGGTCTTGGGGTGGGATGCGCCAGTCATCAGCCTTTTGTGCCAGCCAGTTCAGCCCCGGCGTTTCCAGCAATAGGGGCAGCGCCCAGTCGGCATAGACACGCACATCGGTCGCCACGCGCAAATGCCCGCCGGGTTTGAGGATGCGGGCGAGCTGAGCTGCGGTATCGGCCTGCACGAAGCGGCGGAAGGCGTGGCGTTTCTTCGGCCAGGGGTCCGGAAACAGCAGGAAGATGCGGTCAAAGCTGGCATCGGGCATGCGCTCGATTTCGCTGCGCGCGTCGGCGCGTTTGACCCGCACATTGGCCAGCCCGTGCTCCTCTATCCCGGCCAGCGCCTTGGCCACGCCATTGAGGAAGGGTTCGATCCCCATGAAGCCGGTATCGGGCGCACGCGCGGCCTGCCCGATCAGGTGCTCGGACGCGCCAAAGCCGATCTCCAGCACGCGGGTCTCAAACCCGGCGAGCAGGACGGCCGGCTCCACCGGGCCCTCATCGGCCCAGCTCAGGCCCGGCAGCATCCCATCGACGAGTTTCTGCTGGCGCGCGGAGAGAGAATGACCCTTCGCCCGCCCGTAAAGGCGGCGCGAGGGCGGGTGTGGACCGTCAGTCATGGCCGGTATCAGGCAAGGCCCTTGAGCTCGTCAACGAGGTCGGTCTTCTCCCAGGAGAAGCCGCCATCCGCGTCCGGCCTACGCCCGAAATGGCCATAGGCCGCCGTGCGCGCATAGATGGGCTTGTTGAGCTCCAGGTGGGTACGGATCCCGCGCGGAGAAAGGTTCATCAGCTGTGGCAGAACCTGCTCCAGCTTCGCCTCATCCACTTGGCCCGTGCCATGCAGATCGACATAGACCGCAAGGGGTTTTGCCACTCCGATCGCATAGGCGAGTTGTATAGTGCATTTCGCACCCAGGCCCGCAGCCACCACATTCTTGGCGAGATAGCGCGCCGCATAGGCTGCAGACCGGTCCACCTTGGTCGGATCCTTGCCGGAGAACGCGCCGCCACCATGGGGCGCGGCCCCGCCATAGGTATCCACGATGATCTTGCGGCCTGTCAGTCCTGCATCGCCATCAGGTCCGCCGAT
The DNA here is from genome assembly GCA_050485925.1 of Maricaulaceae bacterium. Taxonomy (GTDB): domain Bacteria; phylum Pseudomonadota; class Alphaproteobacteria; order Caulobacterales; family Maricaulaceae; genus Glycocaulis. The sequence goes on along the minus strand of JBJHCI010000056.1, from coordinate 7,640 downwards.
GACGAACTTGCCGGTGGGGTTCACATAGAACTCGTCTTCGGGCGGGAACCAGCCCTCGGGCAGCACACCCTTCACGACCGGGCGGACCAGCTCGCGGATCTCGTCCAGCGTCGCGTCGGCGGTGTGCTGGGTGGAGACCACCACGCTGGTCACGCCGACCGGCCTGCCATTTTCATAGCGTAGCGAGACCTGGGACTTGGCGTCGGGCTCGAACTGCCGCACCGCGCCGGATTTGCGCAGCCGTGCCATCTCTTTGAGGATCTGGTGGGAGTAAAGGATCGGTGCCGGCATCAACTCGGGCGTCTCGTTCGTGGCAAAGCCGAACATGATGCCCTGATCGCCTGCGCCTTCCTCAGCATAGGTGCCGCTGCCCTCATCCACGCCAGCAGCGATATCGGCGGACTGCTCGTGGAGATGGTTTTCAAAGACCGCGGTCTTCCAGTGGAAGCCGTCCTGCTCATAACCGATATCCTTTACCGCCGCGCGGGCGGCAGCCTCAATTTCCTCACTGGAGATTTCGTGTGCGCAGCGCACTTCGCCGGCCAGTACAATCCGGTTGGTTGTGGTGAGGGTTTCACAGGCAACGCGCGCAACCGGGTCTTTTGACAGGAACAGGTCGACGACCGTGTCGGAAATGCGGTCGCACACCTTGTCCGGGTGTCCTTCCGATACGCTTTCGCTGGTGAAGATGTAGGAGGTACGCGCCACGAATTGCCTCATATAAAGCTTGCTTTATGTGAGGCGCTTAAAGACCATCTGGAAGCTGAAAGCAAGCGGGCTGTTGACCTCTGATGCTAGTCCTCGGCGCCGTCGATGTCGGCGAGCGAGCGAACCAGCTCCAATACGCGGCGGCGGACTTTCGGGTCTGTGATGCGCGAGAAGGCCTGTGCTAGTGCTACGCCGTCTGATGATTGCAGGAAATCGTCGATGATCGGCGTCTGGTCGCCTTCAGCGAATCCGCCGACGGCCCCCGGCGCATTCACGCCTTCATAAAAGAAGGAGACCGGGACTTCGAGCACCCGCGCCAGCGTCCAGAGCCGTCCGGCGCCGATCCGGTTAGTGCCGCGCTCGTATTTCTGGACCTGCTGGAAAGTAACACCCAGCTCCTCGCCAAGTTTCTCCTGGCTCATATTCATGATCTGCCGGCGCAGGCGGACCCTTGAGCCTACATGGCGGTCAACCGGATTGGGTTCACGAGGATTGATTGACATGGTCTGGTGTCCTCAAAAACAGCATACCCGTATAATCGGGACTATATTGCCACGTCCGATCTCAGAAACGAGAAAAACAATTTCCGGTATTAATGTCTCTGTTTTCGGGCAGAGTCATAGAGGAAACCGGCTTGCAGGCACGTCAATAAAAGTAGGCTTATTGCTATCCATGGCACATTACCATGAATCGCGTACGCCACAGGTTGGAGCGCTGAAGGCAGGTCTATGTCAAGAGTTTCGTTCATTTGCGGGCTGAGCAATTGCACCGCGCGGCCGTACGGGTCAATCAGGCCGGATGACCCAAGGGTCGCGGAACGCACCAGCGGCAGTCCTTCCTCAATGGCCCGGTAGCGTGCCTGGTTGAGATGCTGGCGCGGTCCGGAAGAGTTTCCGTACCAGGAATCGTTGGAGACATTGAGAAGGAAGCCCGGCCGGTCCTCGCCGCGCGGAGCAAAACGCGGGAAAATCACCTCATAACAGATCAGCGGTGCAAAGGCGGGAATGCCCGCGACCTGCAATGTCTGCGGACCCGGTCCCGGTGTGTAATAGGGCGCGTTCATGGACAGGGTGGTGAAGCCGAATAACCCGGTTATCAGCTGGACCGGATTGCCTTCACCGAACGGCACCAGACGCACCTTGTCATAAATGGTCTCGACCGCCCCGGCTCCGCCTTCGAAATGCATCGCTGCCAGCGAATTGTAGTAGAGCTCGCCTTCGGGAAAGCGCTCGCGCCGCGTCACACCCGCCCACAGGCGCGTACCGGAGGGTAAGGCATCTTCCAGGCGGATCAGAACGGCGCTGTCCTCCAGCATCAAGGTCGGGATCGCCCCTTCCGGCCAGATGACCGCATCGACATTCTCAAGGCCGTCACGCAGGGTGAAATCCAGATACTGGTCCAGTATGGCCAGCCGGTTGGGATGGCGCTTCTCCCGCTGCGGAACGGCAAGTTGCACCACGCGCAGACGCGTTTCGGTCATTTCCGTAGAGGCACCCACGAGCCGCCAGCTTCCATGGGCCCACATGCCCGCCAGCAGCGCGAGGGAGACCAGTACCGGCACGGCGCGCACCCATCCGCCTGCCCGGCCCAGCAACGCAGCAGGGCTCGCAAAGGCGTAAAGCACGAATGCCGACAGTCCTGCCGCGCCGATATAGCTTGCCGCCTGACTGACAGGCGTGCCTGCTTCAAAGACATGGCCGGCCAGATTCCACGGAAAACCGGAGAGGACGACCGCGCGGGTCATCTCCACAGCCGTGAAGAGAATGGCGAAAAGACCGATCCGGGACGGGCCATCCAGCGCGAAGCGGGCATAGATGCCGCCTGCCAGGCCCCAGAACAGGGCAAGGCCCGCTGGCAGCAGGGTGAGCGGCGCCCAGATCAGCCAGGCATGCTCCTCCGCGCTGACGAGGAAGGCATTAGCCACCCACCATGTTCCGCCAAGGAAATATCCCGCCCCGAAGCACCAGCTGCGCCAGAAGCCGCTGCGGCGCGGACGGGCGGTCTTCGCACTGGCATCAAGCGCCAGAACCAGCAGGACAAGCCCTGCGATCAGCGCGGGCTGGAAGAAGAAGGGCGCGTGAGCGAGCACCGAGACCAACCCGACGGCGAATAGGGCCAGGCCCATTTTCCAGCCCGAAAGCCCCGCCCAACCATCCAACAGGCGCTGTACGCGGCGTTGCAGCTTGGCCATCATGTCAGGGCAGATGAACCGGCATCGGCAAGCGGATCGGCCGGACGGGGCGCGCGAATGCGTACTCTGCGGATACGGCGCGGATCGGAATCGAGAATTTCGAACTCCAGCCCGGTGGAGTGGGCGATCACCTCGCCGCGTTCGGGCACGCGGCTCGCCAGCATGAAGACCAGCCCGCCCAGCGTATCGACATCTTCCAGCTCGTCCTCGGTGGCTACCGGATATCCCAACACGATTTCCAACTCTTCGAGCGGAATGCGGGCATCGGCCTCCCAGATATTCGGACCACGTGCGCGGATCAGCGGGCCTTCATTCTCATCGTGCTCGTCGTCAATCTCGCCGACAATGGGTTCCAGCAGGTCTTCCAGCGTCACCAGCCCGTCCGTGCCGCCATACTCGTCTACCACCAGCGCCATGTGCATGCGCTTGGACTGCATGCGCACCAGCAGATCGCCTGCACGCATGGAAGGCGGCACATAGAGAAGCGGGCGGCGGACCTGCGGCAGGATTTTCAGGCTGGCCCAGTCTTCGGGCCGCCGACCGGTCTCATCACCGGCCAGATGCGCCATCACATCCTTGATATGGACCACGCCCACCGGATCATCGAGCGTTTCACGGTAAAGCGGTAGGCGGGAATGGGACGCTTCGGCAAAAGAGCGCGCCACCTCGCCCAAAGGTGTATCAATCTCAATGGCAATAATGTCGGCGCGCGGCACCATCACATCGGCTACCCGCAGGGAATCGAGCGCATCGACCTTGAAAATCAGTTCGCTGCCTGATGCCTGGCCCGTTTGCCCCCCGTTTGTCGCCCTGCCATTACCCGGCGATGGGACGTCAAGTTCCGGGACCGGGCGCCGGTGGATGGCGCCCTTCAGCCGGGCCATGAGACTTCGTCTTGGCGGGTCGTCGCTCATCACGCTCATTCGTTTTCCCTATAGGGGTTGGCAATGCCAAGTCTGGCTAGCGCCTCCCCCTCCAGGGCCTCCATCTCGTCTGCGTCTGCCTCTTCCTTATGGTCAAAACCGTTAAGATGCAGGACACCGTGCATCGCAAGATGGGCCGCATGGTCAATCAGTGCAATCCCGCGCGCCGTCGCTTCAGCCTGACAGGTCTCGAAGGCGAGCGCCACATCCCCGGGATAGGCCTCGCTTTCCGGCGCGGGAAAGGAGAGCACATTGGTTGGCCTGTCCTTGCCGCGAAAGCGCTGGTTCAGGGAATGCAACGTGGCATCGGACGTCAGCAGGATGATCGCCGGGCCGGGCCGGGGATTGTCCACCAGCGCAAGCGCCGTACTGACCGCCTCAACGCAGCGCGCACCCACCCCGCTCACCGCGTCCCAGCCGGGATGATCGATCACGATCTCGGCCACAGGCTCATCGCTCATTGGCCTGCATCCGCGCGTTCATAGGCATCGACGATCATCGCCACGAGATCATGGCGTACCACGTCGGTGCGGGTGAAGCGCGTGACCGCAATGCGCGGCACACCGGCCAGGATATCGAGCGCATGGGCAAGGCCGGATGGCTCGCGGGGCCCCAGATCGGTCTGGGTGGGATCGCCCGTCACCGCCATGCGCGAGCCTTGCCCCAGGCGGGTCAGCATCATGCGCATCTGCGCGCGCGTCGCGTTCTGGGCCTCGTCGCAGACGATGAAGGCCCGGTTCAGCGTGCGGCCGCGCATGAAGGCGAGCGGGGCGACCTCGATCCGGCCTTCCTCGCGCATCTTGTCGACCACGCGCTGGGTCAGCGCCTCACGCAAGGAGTCCCAGATCGGCAGAAGATAGGGGTCAATCTTCTGGTTGAAGTCACCAGGCAGGAAGCCGAGCCGCTCGCCCGCCTCCACGGCTGGCCGGGTAATGATCAGCCGGTCGATCTCCCCGCGCGCCAGCTTCGCGGCACCCCAGGCGACCGCCAGCAGCGTCTTGCCGGTACCGGCTGGACCGACGCCGAACACCATGTCGCAGGCGGCCTCATCCTTCAGCGCGCGAACATAGCTGCCCTGATTGACGGTGCGCGCGGCAAAGCTCACCCCGCGCGGCACGCGGATTATCGTGTCATCGGCATCGACCGGCTCATCACCCATGCGGCAAGCCGCGCGCACGGTTTCCGGATCGATATGAAGGTCAGCCTCGGCGCGGGCATAAAGCGAATGGATCACGCGGGCCGCATCGGTGCGCGCCTGACGTTCGCCGCCGGAAAGGACGAGTTGCCCACCGCCGGGCGCTTCCACGTGCACGCCGAGCTCCTTTTCCAGCGCGATCAGATTGGCATGGCCGGGCCCCGCCAGTGCGCGCACATGGGCGGCATCGTCAAAATGGAGCGTTTCGGCTGGGCCGGCTTTTACCGGGCGGCGGGGTTTGGCAGATCGGCTCACGCGGCGCGGCTTTCCTTTGGCATCAGGCGGGCGGCCAGCGCATTCTGCGAGGCGGAGACCACTTCCACCTTGGCGATCTGGCCGATCAGGCTTGCCGGTCCGTCACAATGGACCGCCTGCAGATAGGGGCTGCGGCCCGCCAGCTGGCCAGGATTGCGCCCCTCACGCTCAAAGAGGATGGAGAGGCGCTTGCCCACCATGGACGCGTTGAAGGCCTTCTGCTGGGCGTTGAGCAGGGCCTGCAGGCGCGCCAGACGCTCTGTCTTCACCGCCTCGTCCACCTGACCTGCCATGGCCGCTCCCGGCGTGCCGGGACGGCGCGAATACTTGAACGAGAAGGCTGACGCATAGCCGACTTCTTCCACCAGCTTCAGGGTGTCGGCGAAATCGCTCTCCTGCTCGCCGGGGAAGCCGACGATGAAGTCCCCGGACAGGGCGATATCGGGGCGCAAGGTCCGCAACCGCTCGATCAGCGCGACATACTCCGCTGCCGTGTGCTTGCGGTTCATGGCTTTGAGGATGCGGTCAGAGCCCGCCTGCACCGGCAGGTGCAGATAGGGCATCAGCTTTTCCTCTTCCGCGAAGGCGGCCAGCAATGCCTCATCCATGTCATTGGGATGGGAGGTTGTGAAGCGGATACGGTCAATCCCGCCAATCATGGCCAGATGCCGGATCAGCCGGGCAAGCCCCCAGCGCCCGCCTGCTTCCTCGCCGGCAGGCGCTTCGCCCGAATAGGCGTTGACGTTCTGGCCCAGCAGAGTGATCTCGCGCACGCCTTGGGCAGCGAGCGCGCGCACTTCTGCGGTGATCTGGGCGGCGGGGCGGGAATATTCCGCGCCGCGCGTATAGGGCACCACGCAGAAGGAGCAGAACTTGTCGCAGCCCTCCTGCACGGTCACAAACGCCGTATAGCCCTCGACAAGACGTTTCGGCGCGGCCAGCGCATCGAACTTCTCTTCCACCTCGAACTCGGTCTGAAGCGCCTCGCCGCGATCCCGGTGTACCCGTGCGATCAGTTCGGGCAGGCGGTGATAGGTCTGCGGGCCCACGACAAGGTCGACCATTGGCGCGCGGCGCTGGATCTCGGCGCCTTCGGCCTGCGCTACACAGCCCGCGACCGTGACGGTCATCTGACCGCCCGCAGCTTCCTTCTCGGCTTTGAGCGGCTTTAGCCGCCCCAGCTCGGAATAGACCTTCTCGGCTGCCTTCTCGCGGATATGGCAGGTATTGAGGATGACGAGATCCGCGCCTTCCGGTTCCTCTGCCGGTTCATAGCCGAGCGGGACCAGCAGATCGCGCATGCGTTCTGAATCATACACATTCATCTGGCACCCATAGGTGCGGATGAAGAGGCGCTTGCGGGTGGTCTTCCCGGTATCCGTCGTCATGATCTCAGCGGTCATCAGGTGGTCCTGAACGGCGAAAGCGCTGCGGATATTCATGGCGCGCCTTTCGCGGCGGTTATGGGTGAAATGCCCTTCCTGCGCAAGGTCGGGCGGCTGGAAGCGGCAAAGACGGGCGCACACTGCCGGGCCCAGGCGTCTTGGTGGGGTCAGCTATAGCTGCTGATCCGCGCCACGCTGTCCGCCTTGGCGCTGGTGAATTCCAGCACATGGCTGAAACGGCGGATGCGCCCGTCCTCGAAAGACACTTCGCCGCTGGCGGCACCCACCTTGCCGTGAGAGATGGCGTGCTCGACGACGATCCGGGTGGGCTTTGCGCGTTGCGCAATCCATGTTTGTGCCGCGTGGCGGCCGTTAAGAGGCGTGTCAGCGGCACCGCACCAGACCACGTCATCGCTCAAGGCGTCCGACTTATCCGATCCCGCCTCCAGGAACACCGCCACGTCCTGAACGAAGCGGTTCTTGGGCGAGTTTGCGCAGTCACTGCTCGCGTGAACAATCGTCATGCAGCCTCGTACCCGCCCGTTGCGTGGCCCTATTCGCCGTCTTTCAGCTTCACCGCGTAGAGCTCCAGCCTGTGATCGACCAGCTTGTAGCCGAGGCGGCGGGCGATCGCGGCCTTCATGTTCTCGATCTCCTCATCGTAAAACTCAACGATATCCCCGGTTTTCAGGTCGATCAGGTGATCGTGGTGATCTTCGGTCGCTTCCTCATAGCGCGAGCGGCCATCGCGGAAATCATGGCGCTCGATAATCCCGGCATCCTCAAAAAGACGCACCGTACGGTAGACGGTGGCGAGCGAGATGCGGCTGTCGATCTCGGAAGCGCGCTTGTGCACTTCCTCGGCATCGGGATGGTCATCGGCAGCTGACAGCACGCGCGCGATCACGCGGCGCTGCTCGGTCATGCGCAGGCCCTTTTCAATGCAGAGCTGTTCAATGCGGTCCGACATTGCGGCCTCCACC
>JBJHCI010000055.1:0-9148 GCA_050485925.1 Maricaulaceae bacterium | reverse complement strand
CCCCTTGAAGGATGTCGGGCGCTGGAAATCCGCCTCCTCTAGCCCAGCCAGCAGGTTCTCAAGCGCTTTCGATTCTGCCCGGAAATCATCAGCCTGCTTCATGATTCCTTTTCCCTAGCGGCCGGAATTCAACGCGGCTTCCTGCACAGGAATTTTCCTGTACCGATAAATATTCTAGTTGAGAAAATTTCACCAGAACGGATGTGGCCAGCCTGGCAATGTACTTGCCACGAGCGCGCGCCGGGAAGGCATGATCTTCCGGGATGATCATTGAAAACCGGGGTGTAATAGGCAAGGATGCTGCCAGAAACAATTTTCGAAACAGCAAATTACACGCTGGATCGCCTGCGGCCGAACATCTACGGATCAGAACGCATGACAGACCGTGACGCCCATCCCGCAACGCGCATGAACCCCGCGGCCGCACTGAAGAAAATTCGCATGGAAAAGGGCTGGACGCTGGCAGATGTGAGCAAGCGCACGAACTACCCGGTTTCAACCTTGTCGAAAATTGAAAACGGAAAAACTGAACTCACCGTCGAGAAGCTGGCGCATATCACGTTAGCTCTTGGTGTGAATATCGTGGACCTGTTCAGCATCCCGCCGCATTCCCAAAACAAAACAGAAGCCAGCCGTCGCCGCAGCATTACAAGAGCCGGCCACGGAGATGTAGTATCTTCAAGAAGTGGAAAATACATCTATCTCGCCGGCGATCTGTTGGAGAAGGTCAATACACCCATAATTGGCGAGGTCACGGCCCGTAGCCTTGAAGAATTCGGTAGTCTCCACAGCCACGCAGGCGAGGAATTTGTCTACGTGCTTGAGGGTGAGTTGATTCTACATACCGACACCTACAGCCCCATGCGGCTGGCAGCAGGCGATTCAATCTATTTCGACAGCAATATGGGCCACGCCTATATCGCCGGTAGCGACGCGGTCTGCCGCATCCTGTCTATTTCTTCCACACCTGATACGGACACACTTGATCTGGCGCAGCCCGGCGATGCGCCTGCAATGGCTGTCAGTGGGGAGAGGGATGTGGCGGGCCGCCGCGGAGCGCGCTGAACCGGGCATTTCTTATAGAGAAAATACTTTCTAAAATCGAAAATCACGTGTAGATTTGGCTCCTGCGCTTGATAAGGAGCGGTCGCATGAGCGTCTGGCAGTCATCGGAGTTTGATAACCATGAGCAGGTTTGCTTCTTCTCCGATCAGGAAACTGGCCTGCGGGCCATTGTAGCCATCCATTCCACAGCGCTTGGCCCTGCCGCCGGCGGCACGCGTTTTCAGTCCTATGCGACAGAGGAAATGGCGATTGACGACGCGCTGCGCCTGTCCCGTGCCATGTCATACAAGAGCGCGCTGGCCGGACTGCCGGTCGGTGGCGGCAAGGCTGTGATCATAGGCGACCCCAAAGAGCTAAAGACGGAGAAATTGTTGAAGGCCTTTGGCCGGTTCATCGACCGCATCGGAAATGTCTTCGCTGCCGGGGAGGACATCGGCATATCAGTGGCGGATGTTGAGACGATGCAGTTGGTTACCCCGTTTGTTGCCGGCACGTCCAAGGGGGCGGGCGATCCGTCGATTCACACGGCCGCGGGCGTCCTGCATGGTCTGCAGGCCGTAGCCGAATTCCGCTTCGGCCGCAGTGATCTGCGGGGAATGAGGATTGCAATTCAGGGGCTTGGCTCGGTCGGTTGGCGCGTGGCCCGGCATCTTCATGATCAGGGCAGCGAGCTGATCGTGGCGGATATTGATGATGCCAAAGTGCATGAGGCCCGGTCAGAGTTTGGCGCTCTTGCCATGGCGACGAACGAGATTCACGCAGCAGATGTTGACATATTATGCCCCTGCGCGCTCGGCGGCATCATCAACTCCCAGACGGTTCCGCATATCAAGGCATCTGCGGTGGCGGGGGCTGCGAACAACCAGCTCGCCTCGGCGGACGCAGGGCGGATGTTGCACAGGCGCGGTGTGCTGTTTGCGCCAGACTATGTCGTCAATGCCGGGGGCATTATCAGCGGGCTGGAGGCGATACAGGCCATGCCGGGACGGCGGGCGGCGGATGTCGCGCCACTGTCGGCGCGCCTGACCAGGATCAAGGGCCGGCTTCTGGAAATATTTGTCCGGTCACGTGACGAAATGCAGCCCCCGGAAGTCATAGCGCTGAGAATGGCACAAGAACTGATAGACCGGGCGCCCGCAAGGGAAGCGGCATAGGCAGGATTTATGTTCGGCCACGGCTGCTATCAGCGCCATGCGGAAATGCGCGCCCTGCCACCCTTAAGGCCCTACCCCGGGCGCGTCCTCCGGCGCGGCATCTCCAGCGGCTTCTGCGATTGAACGCACCTCCTGAACCAGACTTACAACAAAGCGCCCGGGCTGTTCGAAATGCATCATGTGCGCGGAGTGTTCGAACCAGATTGCACGCTTGAATGGCGCGTCAAGATTGTTGAACCAGTCGAAAGCGATCCGCGAGGATACGGCGTGGTCGTATCGGCCGAGAAGCAGGAATACAGGCACCTGAAGCTCTGTCAGGCCACGGTAGTCAACGCTTTCCAGTTCCGGGATGAGTTGCATGGCAACCGCGCCGCTGCCCTGGTCCGCAACAAGGTCTTCGTCAGAATACTCCGGTGAAAGGCGACGAAGGTTTATCTCATACTGAAGGTCCGACCGGCCCCATGTCATTCCGCCAAAATGGGACAGCCACCGCCTCTGGGTCATGACCTCGGCGACGGAAAGCGTTCCGTCTGGTTTGGGATAGGGAGCTATGGCTTCCAGCTCGCGTATCGCCGTTTCGTGATCGTGCTGGCGGGCCTGTTCAAGCGCAAACCGGTAGCCGTCGGCTTCGTTCTCCTGCGAGTAGATGACCTGTCCCATGCCGATATAGGCGTGCAGCCAGCCGGGATGGCGGCGCGCGATCTCCAGGCCGATAAGGCTGCCCCATGAATGACCGAGCACGAAAATCCTGTCCTTGCCCAGCGCCTCGCGAAGGTAGGCGACGACTTCCACGCCGTCGCTGACCATCCGCTCGATGGTAATGGTGGGGACCACATCCGTCTGGTCGCTAGACGCTGCCGTCATTCCGCTCCCGCGCTGATCCCATTGCACGACGGTGAAGTAGTCTTCCAGCGGACTTTGATAGAACCAGCTGACCGGCATTTCCGTGACACCCGGTCCTCCATGAATGAAAAGCAGGACCGGGTTGCGGTGGTCGCGCCCGCGCACGGACAGCCATTGCGGAATCCCGCCGATTTCGACTTCCAGAAGCTGGTCGATACCCCGGGAAGGCTGGATTGCCCGGGCGTCACGCAGGATCGCCTGAACCTCGCTCCGTGCCAGCACGGCCGAATCGTCTTGCACCTGCGCCCCGGCACAGGCCGGGCCGGTCCACAAAGGCGAGAAAAGCAGTAGGCCCAGCAGTCTGAAAGATATCTTCATGGTGTCCTCGACATTGAACCCGCGCGCCCACCGCGCAAGTGGCAGCAGGCGCGCGGGCAGAGCCCCTATTTCCTCCTTGAGCGGCTAGGGCTTGCTTGCCGGGTAGGCCTAAATCCGCTCAAGGAGTGCACGCTCAAACCGTCTAGAATTCGCGGCTGAGTGTGACGCCGATCGTCCGGGGCCGGTTCACTGTCACGCGGTCAAGAACGAGTGGCTGGCCCAGACGCATGCCGACAAGCGACGTACGGGAAAGTTCGGCGCGTTCATCCATCACGTTCTGTACGACCACAGACAACAGGTAAGGCCCTGCGTCTAACCCCGCTCTGAGATTTACCAGGGCGTAGCCTGGCAGTGTGGTCGACGCAGGGCCAAGTGCACTCTGCCGGTCCCCGACCCACTGCAGGTCGCCGCGGACGTACCCGTAGACGTCGCCGAGTACCGTGCCGCTGATCTCGACATTAATGGCCGAACTCCATTCCGGCACATCCGGCAGTCTCTGGCCGGGTGTGGCCACGCCTGTCAGGCCGGGCGCGATGCCTTCAAGGCGGGCGTTCGTGTAGGTGAGCTGGCCACCGGCACGGACATATTCGTTCAGCTGAAGGGTTGTCTCGACTTCGACGCCGCGGCTGGTTGCATTGCCGGAATTGAGGAAACCGTCGAACCCGTCCCCCCTGCTGACACTCAGCTGAATGTCGGTCCAGTCGATATAGAAGAGTGAGGCCGCGACCGTCCAGGCATTGTCCAGAAGCTGCAGCTTGGCGCCGGCTTCGTAGCTCCACAGGCTGTCAGAGCTATAGGTGCCTCCCACATCCACAACACAACCAGCGCCAGGGTCGCACGGCGGCAGGCCTGGGTTCACACCCCCGATCCGGAAGCCCTGGGCAGCTTGGAGATAGAGCAGAACGTCGTCGTGAGCCTGGTATGAGAGATTGAATTTCGGAGTGGTTGACCGCTCGTTGAATTCACCTGACAGATCTGTTCTTACGCCAAAGAAGAGGCCGTCCTGGACGGCGCGGTTGCGTCGTTCCACGTCTGTGACTCGAAGACCGACCGTTCCGGTCAGCCGGGGGGTGAGATCCAGGCTCATTTCCGCAAAGCCTGCGAGCTGTCTGATGTCGGAGAAGCGATCCAGATAGAACAGGTTTGCGGCGGGATTGTCGGGTACCGGCACTCCCAGAACGTTGATCGTCTGGTTGAAGTCATCTGACCGGTCCAGATAGAAGGTGCCGACAATCCAGCTCAACGGGCCGTCGCCGGACGAGGTGAGCCTGATTTCCTGAGAGAAAGCTTTCGCTTCATACAGCAGGGGTGAATACCCGCGGGTGATACCTGCGACTGCCTCAAGGAAATAATCGATATCGTTTTCCAGATACCGGCTGCGGTCGAAAAACGAGGTTGAAGAGGTCAGGCTGGCAAAGCTGAAATCGTAAGAAAGTTCAAGATTTACAATCTTGTACTCATCCTCGAACGGCTGGTCTGCGCTCTGCTGGATGATGAGGTCGTCAAACGCATCTGTTACCTGTTGATAGGCACCAAACGCGCTATGCTGGTAAATGCCTGTGAGCGTGATCTCCAGTGCGTCCGAAGGCTGCAACCGCAGGCTCAGCCGTCCGCCATAGGTGTTTTCGTCATTGATGTTCTCGCCTGCGCTGGAGCCCGCGCCGGCATATCCGTCATCAATAAAGCCGTCATTCTGGATCGCATAACCGACAACACGGAGTGCGGCATTCTCGCTGATCGGCACATTCAGCCAGCCGTTGAGTGCGCTGTTGAGCCCGCCGTGATGTGTTGACGATCCGGTTGCCTGGATCGAGCCCGACACGCCATCGAAATCGGGGGCTCTCGGGATCACGCGAAGCGTTCCCCCCATTGATCCGCTACCGTACAGCGTGCCTTGCGGTCCACGGAGCACTTCGACACGTTCAATATCGAACAGCTTGATGTCCGGTTGTGACGAGGATTCCGAAATCGGCGTTTCTCCAAGATAAACCCCGACGGTTGCCTCCTTGCCCTGGCCGATATCGCCGCCTGTCGAAACGCCACGAATGAATATCTGCGACCGTCCGGCACCAGCATCTATCAGTGCAACCCCGGCCAGGGTGCGTGCATAGTCAGAGAAGTCGACGGCACCGAGCGCTTCCAGCTCATCACCGCCCAAGGCCTGGATGCTTGCTGGCACATTGAACAACCGTTCTGCGCGGCGTGTCGCGGTGACAATTATGGTGTCAGTGGATGTGCGGCTGGTTTGATGCAGCTCCTCGTTCCCGGGGGTCGGCGTGCCATCTTGTGCCCAGGCCGGGGCAGCGAAAAGCAGCGCGGCTGCGGTCGATAGAAGAATTCTCTTGTTCCGGCGCAGCGGCGGCATCTCCTTGAAATTACCCATTGTTCTCCCCTTCCTGTGCTGAACCCTCTAAACGGGCCCGGTTCTTGGCGCATCAGTATCAACGTCATATTTCTATAATGTCAATTTATTTTCTATATTAGATAATTTTAGTTTTCTGGGAAATGGGGTGCCCGGCAATGGCCGATACGCTGACAGCATCAGCAGAGAAAATCCGTTGGGGTATGACAGTTTCGGGTGAGTCTTACCTATCGGAGTCAGATCCGGGCGATCTCCCGGAATCTGGTCAAGGCGGCTTCGCGCGCCGCCTGATAGCGCTGCATGGCCGCGTGCTTGACGGGGCCAAAGCCCTTGATCATCGCGGGCAGCGATAACAGCTCCACGGCAGCGGCATGGCTTGTCGTTGTCAGATGATCCAGCACCAGATCAACCGTGGCTTCATACTCAACAATCAGCGCACGCTCCGCCCTACGCTCTGAAGAGTAACCGAACACGTCCAAGGGGGTGCCGCGAAGCCATCTAAGCCGCTTCAGGAATGCAAATAGCGGTAATGCGAGGGCTGCCGGAACACGCAGTTTCTGCGGACGTCCATCGCTTCGCGTCCTGGAAAGGCCGGGCGGCGCCAGATTGAAACTCACCCGCGCCGGTTCGGAAAACCGGGTGCACAAATCCAGCCGCAAAGCGGGCTCGGAAAGAAGGCGCGCAACTTCGTATTCATCCTTGTAGGCAAGAAGCCGACTGTAATGGCGGGCCACCACTACGGCGAGTTCTTCGCTCTTCACCCCCTCGCGCTGCTCGTGCTCCAGTACGGCCACGGCACGCTTGCGGTATCGCTCGGCATAGCTGCGGTTCTGGTAAGCTTGGAGATGCCTGACCGACCGTTCGACTATATCGGCAAAACTTTGCGATGGCGGCGCAGGCTCCGCGGGGGCGAGCGCCTCCACCGCAGAAGGGTTGACCGCGTACAGGCGCCCCAGCGCCAGTGCCGTCAGGTTCAGATCAACGGCAACGCCGTTAAGCCGCACGGCCTGTTCAACCGCCTCTACTCCCATCGGAAGCAGCCCGTGCTGTGCGGCAAAGCCCACAAGGAACAGGTTTGCGCCAACATCGCTGCCAAGCAACGCGAGGGCCAGCGAGGAGGCGTCAGCGGAGAAGATGGCGCTTTCGCCAATATCGCTGCCTAGCCACTGGATCAACCTGTCGCCATCCGGCACAGCGTCCCTGTTGAACTGGAACGCCGCGGTCGGGTTGACCTTTCGGTTCACGGCGGCGCGGGTCCGCCCGACCTGAAATGTCAGTGCAGCCTCGGGCGCCGACGCCGCAACGAGGTCGAATGCAAGCAGAAGATCAGCCTCGCCGGCTCCAAGGCGTTGGGTGTGCAGACCCGCAGGCGAAGGTGCGATCCGGATGTGGCTGAAGACCGCACCGTTTTTCTGGGCAAGTCCGGTCATGTCAAAATGAGATACGCCCTGGCCTTCCAGAAACGCGGCCATGCCCAGAATTGCCCCGACCGTAACCACGCCCGTTCCACCGATCCCGGCAACCATAATGTTGAAACTGGTCCCGCCCAAACCGGCGCAGGGGGCGGGCGGCAAGTCGGCGAACAGGGCTGGGTCGATCTTTCGGCTGGCACTCTTTCTAGGTTCCGCTCCCTCAATCGTAATGAAGCTCGGGCAGAATCCGAGATTGCAACTCTCGTCCGTGTTGCAGCTCGACTGGTCTATCTGCCGCTTGGTTCCGAAGGCAGTTTCAACCGGAACAAGGCTGACGCAGGTCGATTGAACCGAGCAGTCTCCGCATCCTTCGCAGACGGACTCGGCAATATGCAAGCGCCGGGCGGGGGCAGGGTAAAGGCCGCGCTTGCGCCGACGGCGCTTCTCGGCCGCACACACCTGTTCGTAGATCAACACCGAACAGCCAGGCACCTCACGCAGTTCGCGCTGCACGGCATCCAGCTCATCGCGATGTTCAATCCGGACGCCATCGGGCAGGCCGGGCGTATTACGATGGTGAACGGGGTTGTCGCTGACAATCACGATTGTCTCGACACCCTCATGACGCACCTGGTGGGCGATCGCCTGCACGGAGAGCGGGCCGTCGACAGGCTGTCCACCGGTCATGGCGACGGCGTCATTGTACAGGATCTTATAGGTGATGTTGACGCCGGCCGCGACCGCAGCACGGATAGCGAGCAGCCCGGAGTGATAATAGGTGCCGTCGCCCATGTTCTGGAAGATGTGCCGGGTCGCCGTAAACGGGGCCAGCCCGATCCAGTTCGCACCCTCACCGCCCATATGGGTAGGCAGAAGTGCCTCCTGTGGGCGCACAAGGCTAACCATTGTATGGCAGCCAATGCCGGTCATGCTGAGGCTGCCATCGGGGATTCGCGTTGAGCGGCTATGCGGGCAACCTGAGCAGAAATAGGGGCTCCGGATCATGCCTGGCACTGCCCGTGCGCCTGCTGACCGCCAGCTGGCAAGCCTGTCTGCAGCCTCATCGAGTTGCGCAGTGTAAACACCCAGCGCCCTCAACCGACCGGCAATCGCCAGCGCAATCTCCACCGGTTCGAGCTGTAACGTCTCTGAGAGCAGGGGGCGGCGCTGCTCGTCCCGCTTTCCCACAATCCGGGGAGGGCGGGCTTCGTTGATCAGGGTGCTCGCCGCCTGAAGTTCAACGAAACTCTTCTTTTCTTCTATGACAAACAGCGTCTCGTGGCCGTGGGCAAACTCGGAAAGCCCCTCCGGCTCCAGCGGCCAGATGCAGCCAACCTTGTACAGGGACAGGCCGAGTGCCGCCGCCTTTTCCCGGTCAAGTCCGAGCAGGGCTAGGGCGGCCATTGTATCGCCGTAGCTCTTGCCTGCCACGATCAGCCCCAGACGCGGCTTGCCGCTCTTGAAGATGATCCTGTCGATACCGTTCGCGCGCACAAAGCGTTGCACGATCGGTAACCGGAAGTCGGTGACAATCTGCTCGTCGCGCAGCGGTGCGTAAGGTCCCTTGCGATTGTGCACACCCTCGGGGGGCAGGTCTCCGGGTGGGGGAAGCACGGGCGAAAATCCGTGCAGATCGACATCGACCGATGCCGTCTGCTCGGCAATCTCGTTCACGCACTTCACGCCGACCCAGGACCCGCTATGGCGCGACAGGGCATAACCCAGCAGGCCGAACTGGATAAGCTCTCCCACATCAGCAGGATACAACGAAGGTATCAGGGCCGATGCCATAGCCTGTTCGCTCTGATGGGAGACGCTTGATGACTTGCCGCCATGGTCATCTCCATAGAACGCCACAACCCCGCCTCGGGGATGTGCCCCCGCTATATTGCCGTGCTTGAGCGCATCAATCGAACGGTCAACACCGGGACCCT
>JBJHCI010000054.1:6173-9201 GCA_050485925.1 Maricaulaceae bacterium | reverse complement strand
GCCATCGCCGCCGTGCTCGACAGCGGTCTACGCACGCCAGACCTTCATGCGGGCCCGGGTGCGCAACAGACGGGCACGGACGGCTTGTGTGACGGGGTCGTGGAACGTCTTGCCTGCTGAACGGGGCGGCCCGGCCCGGCTCTCTGGACCCTTTCGCGATATTCCTTTAACGCAGAACGGGACGGCGCAAGTGCGTGCCAAATATTGCCAGCGAGAGAATCAACACAGTGGCGAGAGCTAGGGACCGGCGCGGGGCGGTGACAATCGAGGACGTGGCCCGCCATGTTGGCGTCTCGCCCATGACCGTTTCGCGTGTAATCAATAATTTCACCGGGGTGAAGCCATCCACCCGCGAGAACGTCATGCGCGCCGTGGAAGAGCTGGGATATTCGCCCAATCCGGCGGCGCGCTCGCTCGCGCGCCATGGCGGACGCCGTGTCGGCCTGCTCTACTCCAATCCCAGCGCCGGATATCTGAGTGAGTTCCTGGTCGGTGCGCTGGACGGCGCACAGCGCAGCGGATCACTCCTGATGATCGAAAAGTGCGGCACTTCGCCGGAGAGCGAGAAAGCCGCGATAGCCCGGCTGGTGGCTGGCGGCGTGGCGGGCGTCATACTGCCGTCCCCGCACGCTGAGTCCCGGCCTGCCCACGCAGAGCTCTCGTCGCAGAAGGTGGCGGCGGTGGCCGTGGGCACCGGCCTGCTGCATCAGGAAGCCAACACCGTGCGCATCGACGATTTCGCCGCCGCTGCGGAGATGACCCGTCATCTGCTTTCTCTCGGCCATAAGCGGATAGGCTTCATCAAGGGGGCGGCGAACCAGACTGCCAGCGCAGAACGCCTGCTGGGTTTCGAGACCGAGATCCGCAAGGCCGGACCGGAGGTGTCCGGCCTGGTTGAAGAAGGCGACTTCACCTATCGCTCGGGCCTTGAGGCGGCAAAGCGTCTGCTCTCCAATACATCGCCGCCAACCGCCATTTTCGCCAGTAATGACGATATGGCCGCCGGTGTTCTGGCCGCCGCGCATTACCGCGGCTATGCGGTACCTGAGCAGCTTTCGGTTGCAGGCTTTGACGACACGCCGATAACCACGGCGGTCTGGCCGGAGCTGACTACCATTCATCAGCCTGTTGCGGAAATGACCGAGGCGGCGGTGCGGATTATCGCCGATGCCGGCCGCGGCAAGGCCGCCGGAGCACCCGCCAAGCCGGTTGACCGGTTATTGCCCTACAAGTTGGTCATACGGGCCTCGACCGGCCAGGCACCCGCCGCGGACTGATAGCCTGCCCGTCATGTCTGGAGTATAACCGGCGCACGTGCCGCACGAGTCAGCTTGACACCTATAGGTTCGAGCGGTGATGTTAGCGCTAACAAAACAGTGCTCTTGCAGATACGTCTGACAAGAGCCGGGGGGAGGAATGACCCGTCTTCTCGATTGCCTTCCGGTGGACTGGCGGTCTGCCACTCTGATCGGTCGTATCACGACCCCTGATGGCCCGTCGCCGGTGATGATCCGTGATGGCCATCTTTACGACATGTCCGCTTTTGCACCGACATCGGCGGATCTCCTGGCCCGGCTGAACCGTCTTGGTGATGCGCGCGGTCACGATCTGGGCGCCGTGGACACCTTCGCGGTTACGACCGTATGGGACCGGGAAAAGCCGGGCGCGATCACCGTGCTGGCTCCGGTCGACCTACAGGCCGTCAAGGCGGCGGGTGTGACCTTTGCGACCTCGACTATCGAACGGGTGATCGAGGAACGCGCAGGCGGCGATATAGGCCGGGCACGCGATATCCGCGAAACACTGCAGGCGCGCATGGGTGGTGATCTCGCCTCGGTCAAGCCCGGCTCGGAAAGTGCCGCGCGGCTTAAAGCAGCGCTGATCAACGACCGGCTCTGGTCGCAATATCTCGAGGTTGCCATTGGTCCGGATGCCGAGGTGTTCACCAAATGCCCGGTCATGGCGGCGGTGGGGTACGGGGCTTTTGTCGGCGTGCGTTCCGACTCGCGCTGGAACAATCCCGAGCCTGAAATCGTGATGGTATGCGACCCGTCCGGCAAGGCCGTGGGGGCGACGCTCGGCAATGACGTGAATTTGCGTGATTTCGAGGGCCGCTCGGCCCTGCTGCTGGGCAAGGCGAAGGACAATAATGCCTCGTGCGCCCTCGGGCCTTTCATCCGGCTCTTTGACAAGGGTTTCACGCTGGACGATGTGCGGTCGGCTACCGTGTCGCTGCACGTGGAGGGTGAGGACGGCTTTGTGCTGACCGGGGAAAGCTCCATGCGCCTGATCAGCCGCGATCCGCTGGATCTGATCGGTCAGGCTTTCGGCCAGCATCATCAATATCCCGACGGCCTGGCGCTTATGCTGGGCACGATGTTCGCGCCTATCGAGGACCGCGACGCGCCCGGACGGGGCTTCACGCACAAGACAGGCGACAGAGTGCGCCTGGCATCGGAACGCCTGGGCGTTCTGGAAAACAAGGTAACGAGTTGTGAAAAGGCGCCGCCCTGGACGTTCGGGGTTTCGGCACTCATGCGCAATCTCGCATCCCGCGGACTTCTGGAGGAAGTATGAGTGCGAAGGTGAATGGCCACGCGGCAGTCTATCCGTCCCTTAAGGGCCGCGTTGTCGTGGTGACGGGCGGGGGCTCGGGCATTGGCGCGGCGTTGACGGAGGGGTTCGCCCGGCAGGGCGCGCGCGTGGCCTTTATCGATATGGCCGAAGACGCATCGCGTGCGCTTGATCAGTCGCTCTCCGGGCTCGACCCTGCGCCGTCCTATTATCATTGCGATCTCACCGATATCGAAGCGCTCAAGGCCGTTCTCGCCCGCATTGCGGCGGAGGTCGGCCCGGTTGATGTGCTGGTGAATAATGCGGCCAATGACGACCGCCATCGTATCGAGGACGTGACGCCCGCCTATCTCGGATGGCTCGCCGATCCCCAGGTCTTGCGCTTCAGCAACCAGCGCTTCCGCATCCACGACGCCGAGTCCTGCCGGCGCTACGTCGCGAGCTTCGCGCTGTC
>JBJHCI010000054.1:0-6163 GCA_050485925.1 Maricaulaceae bacterium | reverse complement strand
TCCCCAGCCAGGCCGTCATCGAGGCCATGCGCGCCCGCGGGCAGGGTGTCATCGTCAATCTGGGCTCGCTCTCTTGGCATCTTGGGCTGGCAGATCTCTCCGTCTACGAAACCGCCAAGGCGGGTGTCGAAGGCATGACGCGCGCCATGGCGCGCGAACTTGGCGGGGACGGCATACGCGTTGTCTGCATCGTGCCGGGCAATGTGAAAACGCCGCGCCAGGCCAAGTGGTACACGCCGGAGCAGGAGGCGGAGATCGTTGCCCAGCAGGCCTTGAAATTCCGTATAGAACCCAGCGACATAGCCTCTGTGGCGATGTTCCTCGCCTCGGATGATGCACGGGCCTGCACAGGTCATGAATACATAATCGACGCCGGCTGGCGCTAGATCGGCCCAGCCTTGAACAACAGGCCCTTCAAAGAGGCCTAGGGGAGGGAATAAATATGGCCAATCTCTCGGCTACGGGAGCGGTCAACTCGGCGGACGCCGAAAAGACCAATATGGGCTTCATCATCACCACCGCGCTGGTCGCCACGATCGGCGGTTTCCTGTTCGGGTATGATAGCGGGGTGATCAACGGCACGGTGGACGGGCTGAGGGGCGCATTCGGCTCCGAGGATATCGGCACCGGCTTTAACGTTGCCTCCATGCTGCTTGGCTGCGCTGTCGGCGCGGCTTTCGCGGGCCGCGCGGCAGATATTTTCGGCCGGCGTACCATGATGATCGTGGCGGCGGTGTTCT
Source organism: Maricaulaceae bacterium (assembly GCA_050485925.1). Lineage (GTDB taxonomy): Bacteria > Pseudomonadota > Alphaproteobacteria > Caulobacterales > Maricaulaceae > Glycocaulis. Next base: position 5,423 of record JBJHCI010000054.1, on the reverse strand, counting down.
TTGTGATCAGCGCCTGGGGCTCGGGCGTCGCGAACAGCTCCGGCGAGTTCGTCATCTACCGCATCCTGGGCGGTCTGGCGGTGGGCGCGGCCAGCGTTATGGCGCCGGCCTATATCTCCGAGATCGCGCCGGCGCGTATGCGCGGACGGCTGACCACCATCCAGCAGATCGCGATCATTTCCGGCCTCTTCTTCTCCTTCCTCGCCAATTATCTGCTGGCCAATGCCGCAGGGGGCTCCACCGCTGAGTTCTGGCTCGGCTTCCAGACCTGGCGCTGGATGTTCTGGGTGGAGTTGATCCCGGCCATCATCTTCTTCGTCGCCCTGTTTCGTATCCCGGAAAGCCCGCGCTTCCTGGTGATCAAGGGTAAGACCGATCAGGCCAATGCGGTGCTGACCCGCCTGTTTGGCGCGGAAGCGGCCAAGCTGAAGGTGGAGGAGATCAAGTCCTCGCTCGCTTCTGATCACAAGCCCAAGCTCGCCGATCTGTTCGACCGCGAGAAGGGCGGGGTGCGCCTGATCGTGTGGGCTGGTATCGGCCTTGCCGTCTTCCAGCAGCTCGTCGGTATCAATATCGTCTTCTATTACGGCGCGGTGCTGTGGCAATCGGTAGGCCTGAGTGAAGGCGATGCGCTGATGATCAATGTGGTCTCCGGCGCGCTGTCCATTGCGGCGGTGATCGCGGGGCTCCTGGTCATCGACCGGATCGGCCGCAAGCCCATGCTGCTCTTCGGATCGCTGGGCATGGCGGTGACGCTGGGCCTTGTCGCCTACGCCTTTTCCACCGGCACCTTCCTCGCCGCCGGCACGGTGCTGGAGGCCGGTACGGTACTGGCCAGCGGCACGGCCTATCCGGAAGGGGCGGTGCTGACCAATAGCGTACTCGACCTGCGCCCCGAAATGGGCCTGCTCGCGCTCGTCTCGGCGAATATCTACGTGATGTTCTTCAACTTCTCCTGGGGGCCCGTCATGTGGGTGATGCTCGGCGAGATGTTCCCCAACCAGATCCGTGGCTCGGGGCTGGCCGTTTCCGGCTTTGCCCAGTGGATCGCCAATTTCGGGATCACGATGAGCTTCCCGATCATGGCGGCCGGGCTCGGCCTGATGACCACCTACAGCTTCTACGCGGTGTGCGCGCTGATCTCCTTCTTCTTCGTGCTGGCGATCGTGCGTGAGACACGCGGCAAGGAGCTGGAACAGATGACCGGATAGCCAGAAAGGGACTGCACATCATGGCCACCACACTTGAACTGTCGCACTGGATTGGTGGTAAGAAGCCGGTGGGAGACCGCCCGGCGGAAAGCCTCAACCCGTCTGACACGCGCGATGTGGTGGCCTGTGTGCCCGATGGCTCGCCGGAGGATGTGAACGCGGCTGTTGCGGCGGCGCGCGCGGCCTTTCCTGCCTGGTCTGAGGCCTCGCCGGAAGTGCGGTCCGATGTTTTGGACAAGGCGGGCACCCTTCTCATGCAACGTGCGCAGGAAGTAGGCACGCTGCTTTCGCGCGAGGAAGGCAAGACCTTGCCTGAGGGTATTGGCGAGACGATGCGCGCGGCGCGTATATTGAAATACTTTGCCGGGGAGGCGCTGCGTCTGCACGGGCAGAATCTGGCCTCCACGCGTCCTGGCGTGGAGGTGCAGACCTATCGTCAGGCGGTGGGGGTTTACGGCCTTATCACGCCTTGGAACTTTCCGATTGCCATTCCGGCCTGGAAGGCGGCGCCGGCTCTGGCGTTTGGCAATACGGTGGTGTTGAAACCGGCTGGCCATACGCCGGCCACGGCCGAGGCGCTGGTGGCGATCCTGCACGAGGCGGGCCTGCCGGACGGTGTGCTCAATATGGTGATCGGGCGCGGACGGGTCGGTCAGGCGATTGTCGACCATCCGGACGTGAACGCCATTTCCTTTACCGGCTCACAGAAGGTCGGGGCTGGCGTGGCGGCGGGGGCGGTGGCCCGCCAGGCGCGCGTGCAGCTGGAGATGGGCGGCAAGAACCCGCTCATCGTGCTGGGTGACGCCGATATCGAGCGTGCCGTCACGATTGCGCTTGATGGCGCCTTCTTTTCTACCGGCCAGCGTTGCACGGCCTCGTCCCGCCTGATCGTGGAGGAGGGTATCCACGACGCATTCGTGGCCGCTCTGGCTGAGCGCGTAAAGGCGCTGCGCGTTGGCGATGCGCTGGACAAGGATACGCAAATCGGCCCGGCGGTGAGCGAGGACCAGCGCGAGACGAGCTATCGCTATATGGAGATCGCCACGAAAGAGGGCGGCCGGATCGTGGCGGGCGGTGATCGGCCGCAGCTGGAGAAGCCCGGCTGGTATGTGCAGCCGACGCTCATTACCGAAACGCAGGCCGCCATGCGCATCAACAATGAAGAAGTGTTCGGCCCTGTCGCCTCGGTGATCCGGGTGAAGGATTACGAAGAGGCGCTTCACATCGCCAACGGGGTGGAGTTCGGGCTGTCGGCGGGTATCGCGACCTCATCGCTGAAACATGCGCGCGACTTCCAGCGCCGGGCGAGGGCCGGGATGGTGATGGTCAATCTGCCGACCGCGGGCGTGGACTATCACGTGCCCTTCGGAGGCATCAAATCCTCCTCCTACGGCCCGCGCGAACAGGGCTTCGCGGCGACCGAGTTCTTCACACAGCTGAAGACAGCCTATAGCTGGTCGTAGCCTTATGAGCGCGCCGGAACTTTTGTGGGACGCGAAATGCGAGCTGGGCGAGGGCCCGGTCTGGGATGCCGCGCGGCGCTGCGTCTGGTTCGTCGATATCAAGGGCCGCCGCCTGCATCGCTATGGCGTCGATGACGGCAGGAAGGATAGCTGGGCGACGCCGGACCAGACCGGATTTGCCCTGCCTGCAGAGGATGGCTCCCTGATTTGCGGGGTACGCGGCGGGCTCGACCGGTTTGACCCGGCGACGGGCGATTTCTCGCCGCTCATCCAAGTGGAGAAGGACCGCCCGCAGAACCGTATCAATGACGGCTTTGTGGCTCCTGACGGCTCGCTCTGGTTCGGCACGATGGATGATGGCGAGACGCTCAAATCCGGCGCACTATACCGATGGGCTGATGGTGTGCTGACGCTGATGGATGACGGCTATGGCGTCACCAACGGCCCTGCCATGAGCCCCGATGGGCGCACGCTCTATCATCACGACACACTGGACAAGACCGTTTATGCCTTCGATCACGCCGATGGCCGCATCTCAAACAAGCGTGTCTTTGCGCGTACCGAAGAGGGCTATTGCGACGGGCCGAGCGTGGACAGTGCCGGCACGCTGCATGTCGGGCTGTTCGGCGGCTGGGGCGTGGCGAAGTTTGCGCCTGACGGGCGTTATCTCGGCAAGATGGGCTTCCCGGTTTCCGCCGTCACCAAGGCGGCGTTTGGTGATGATGATCTCAAGAGCCTCTACTGCACCACGGCCTGGCTGGGGCAGGATGCCGAAACCCGCACCGGCCAGCCGCTCGCTGGCGGGCTGTTCAAGCTGCGGGTGGACACGCCTGGCCTGCCTCAGAACCTGATAAGTTATGAGTAGTGGACTGCCGAGGGCGGTTCCGCATTTGAAATGAAATTATTCTTTCCACTGACTTTGAAAATCAACCCATTGAAAAACAAGAGATAGCTCAGAAAACTGCGCGACGTGCTTTAGTCTTCGTTTACCAACACAGATCAACCGTCAGGCGAGTTCGACTCTTAAGGGGAGATTCGTCGTGCGCCTGTCCAACCTGCCTGTAATGGGCAAACTGATGCTTATCGTGGCTGCCATGGCGATAGTTCTCGCTGCGGTCGGCGTGTTCGGTATTTATGAAATCCATCAAGTGCGAGACTCGGCCTACCGTATTCACACCGCCTCCACGGACCAGCAGCGGGCCGCGAATATGGCCGATGCTTTCACGACTGTTCGCGGGTCCTGGTACCGATTGGCCATTCAGCCTGAGGAAGTCGATCAGCTCAGCAATATAGTACGTACCGCGCGCGAGCGATTTGCCGCAGAGCACACCGCGCTGTTGAACAGCGGTAGCAACGGGCAGGCCCAGCGCCACCTTAATGCGATACAGACCTCCTTTGAGCGATTTGTGACGGCGTTTGAGGCCGAAGCGGCGCAGCTGCGCAGGCTGCGTGGCGCAGATCGGCAGTCTCTGCAGGCACGCGCCGAAACGGCGGCCATGGCAGCGTATCCGGTCGGTGTTGAAGTGCGTGAAGCTCTTGATGAATTTCTGGCGTATGAGGCCGCTGCCGAACTGGCTGCTTTCGAGCAGGCTGTTGCTACTGCCGAGTTGGCGCGTACCCTGATGATCATCGGTATCGTTATCGGCCTCGTTCTGGGCAGCGCTATCAGCATTCTGATCGGTCGCTATGGTGTCGGTCAGCCCATGACCCGCGCCATAGACCGCCTGAACAGGCTCGCTGGTGGTGATCTGGAGATCGAGATCGCGGAAACCGACCGGGGTGATGAGATCGGCGTACTCAACAAGGCGCTCGACGCCTTCAAGGCGCAATCGATCACGGCGCGCGACCTGGCCGCCCAGCAGGAGGCGGAGTCCCGGCGCAAGTTGGAGCAAGCCGAACGCGTCGCGGCGCTGACATCCAAATTCGAACGCGAGATCGACGAGGCGGTGGAAACGCTCGCCAGCGCCGCTGAAGAGCTGCAGTCGACCGCTCAGTCCATGGCCTCAACCGCCGAGGAAAGCTCCGCCGAGACGCAGACCGTGTCGGCCAGCACGACCCAGACCGCGGCCAATGTGCAGACGGTTGCCAGTGCTGCTGAAGAGTTGACGAGCTCGATCAAGGAGGTCTCCGTCCAGATCGGGCGTACCTCCGGCATTGCGACCGATGCGACCAGCCGGGTCGACGAGGCCCTGCGCCGTATCGACGAGCTGGTGGGTGCAGCCAGTGCCATCGACGAGGTCGCCAATCTGATCGGCGATGTAACCGAGCAGACCAAACTGCTGGCCCTGAACGCCTCGATCGAAGCGGCGCGGGCAGGCGACGAAGGGCGGGGGTTCGCCGTCGTGGCGGCTCAGGTCCGGGAGTTGGCGAACCAGTCGAAACAGTCCGCCGTGCGGATCGAAACACTGATCTCCGATACCCAGCGGTCGATGCAGGATGTCGCGGGCAAGATCGAAGAAGGCCGCCACTTGTCGGACGCCGCCGCCGACCTGATCCGCCGCATGACACAGTCGTTCGAGGAAATCGCCCGGGCTGTCGAGCAGACTCGCGACGCGATGGTCCAGATCAACGCTGCCGCTTCGGAACAGGGGGCGGGAATCAGCGAACTGGCGGGCAGCATCTCCGAGATCGATTGCGGCACCAAGGAGTCGCTGGCGGCGGCCGAGCAGACTCAGCAGTCCATCGTTGCCATCGACGGCCGCATCCGGGCGTTGAACGAGACGGTGGCGAAATTCAAAACGTAGTAGCG
>JBJHCI010000053.1:0-9217 GCA_050485925.1 Maricaulaceae bacterium | reverse complement strand
CCCTTGAACTGCATGGAAGATGCCTCCCCTGTTGAGGTGTTTGTGAAGTAGACCTGCCCCGTTCGCGGAGCTGTCTGTCAGTGAGGGGAATAGCGCCTTGCAGCTTGGGAGGAAAGCGCCCCGGTGCTATGAGCCGTGCAAACCGCCACCTGCCGGAGCCTGCCCCCATGAGCCAGAAGCCCGTTGCCCTTGTCCTGCATGGCGGAGCCGGTGTGCTGGCCGAGCGCGCCTATGACCGTGAAATCGCACACCTCGAAGAGCTGGCGATAAAGGGCCGCGACAGGCTGGCGCGCGGGGACAAGGCTGTCGATATCGCCGTGACGCTGGTGCGCGCGATGGAGGAAAGCGGGCTTTATGTCGCGGGCAAGGGCGCTTCGCCCAACACGGCCGGGCGTTATGAGCTCGATGCCTCCATCATGGAAGGCCCGGACCGGCGCGCAGGCGCGGTCGCTGCGTTGGAAGGCTTTGCCTCACCTATTGAAGCGGCACGCGTAGTGATGGAAGCCACCCCGCACGTGCTGATCGCGGGCGCGGGCGCGGCTGACATTGCCCGCTCGCACGAAGTTGAAGAGATCGCGGAACCTGAAAGCTATTACACGCCCGCCGCCGTCGCCGATGACCGCGAGATCGCGACCGGCACGGTGGGCTGCGTGGTGCTGGACAGTGAAGGCCATCTCTGCGCGGCCACCTCCACCGGCGGCACGCTGAGAAAGCGCTGGGGCCGGGTGGGCGACACGCCGATCATCGGCTCTGGAACGTGGGCCGATGCGCGCGTGGCGGTTTCCTGCACCGGTCAGGGCGAGTTCTTCATGCGCGCCAATGCCGCCGCCGATGTATCGGCCCGCATCCGCTATCTTGGGGCCAGCCTGGATCAGGCTGTGCGCGGCGTACTGGAGGATATTGGCGCGCTGGGCGGCGATGGCGGCATCATCGCGGTGGACAGCTTTGGCAATGTCAGCGCGCGCTATAACTCGCAAGGCATGAAGCACGCGATACTGCGGACGGACGGGACGATCAGCGCCGGGGTGCGGTAAGCGCACTCCACAAAGCTGCCAGCGCCTCGCCCGCTCCAGACATGCCGCCCAGAAGGCCCACAAACGCCTCTGGGGGCCGTTTGACGGCGAGGTGAAGCAGGAGGGCCGGGCGGGCGAAAACCCGCTCCAGCACCCGCAGGGAGGCCGTACGGGCCATCCAGGTCTGAGCTGGTAGACCCGGCACAGGGCGGCCCGCCTGCAATGCCGCTGCGGCCTCTCCGGCCCAGTGCGCCGCCCGCCACACATCGCGCCCTGCTGCGCGCACGATAGCGGTGCCTGCCCCACGGCTGGCAGCCATCGTGATACCCGCGTGTTGACCCGGCCAGCGATCGGAAAGCCCCATCGGACTGGCCGCTCTTGTACGCATCACCGCGTCAAATCCGCCCTCGGGCACGAGTCGTTCCAGAACCCGGTCAAGATCGGGCCGGGCTTCATCGCCCTGACGGGCAATGCGCACAGCTTCCACGATGGCGTGGTCTTCAGCCAGTGGCAGAAGGGTGGAAAATTCCAGCGCGCCGCTCTCGCGGCGCAGATCACCGGCCAGCACCGCCACGCCGGGATCGAACACGCCCGTTCCGGTGCGGATTTCCGCGCGCACGCTGGTCTGGATCAAGGGTGCCTGCCCGAGAAGCGGCGCGCCGCCGGGCCGTGTGTCGATCACCTGCCGAGCGGTCAGCACGCCCTCACCCGTTTCGATGGCGATGTGGTTCTCCCGGCGCCGCACCGCCTCGACGCTGACACCGGTGTGGAGAGACAGAGCCGGACTCGCCGCGATCACCGGCAAGGCGCGCGCGGTGAGCGCCTCTCCGCGCACCAGCGCATAGCGGCCCCGACTCAAGTCCAGCTCCATCGGCACACGTCCTGCGCTCAGCGCAATGCGCCGCCAACTGGTCTCAACGGGAAGCGGACCGGGCCGGGCCTCATACCCGCTCCAGACACGCCGGGAAGCACTGATCTCGCGGGCCTGTTCCAGCAGCATGACGCGCAGCTGACGCCGACCAGAGCCGGCCAGATGCTCAGCCAGCATCAGACCGGCCACGCCGGCACCAATGACGATCAGGTCCGCATCCGGGCGCACGCACATCTCCTTCGCAAGAGCCGGATTCATGCCGGGAAGCGGCTTTGCGCGCAATCAGCCAAAATCGGTTGAGCAATCTGTCAGCGAGCAATACGCTATTACCATAAAAAAGAAGATCGGGAGGAGACAGCATGGCCGCAAGGCCGAGCTTTGAAGACTGGCGGAACTCTGCGCAGCGCTTCGACTGGCGCGGGCAGAAAATCGCCTACTGGCAGGGCGGGAACTGGGCTGATGCGTCAAAGCCGATCCTGATGCTCATTCACGGTTTTCCCACCGCCAGCTGGGACTGGGTGGATATGTGGGAGCCGCTGGCCACGCATTTCCGGCTGCTCGCGCCGGACATGATCGGGTTCGGCTTCTCGGCGAAACCACCATCTTATGACTATTCCATCCGCGATCAGGCAGACCTGCATGCGGGCCTGTGCGCGGCTCTCGGGGTCAGTGAGTGCCATGTGCTGGCCCATGATTATGGCGATACGGTCGCGCAGGAATTGCTTGCCCGGCATATTGGCAAGGAAGGCGGAACGCCCAAGCTGCAATCAATCGTGCTCCTGAATGGCGGGCTCTTTCCCGAAACCCATCACGCCACTTTCAACCAGAAACTCCTGCATTCGCTGATCGGCTTTCTCGTCTCGCGCCTGATGACGGAGAAACGCTTCCGCAAGGGCTTCAGCGAGGTGTTTGGCCCCAATACCCAGCCCGATGATGCAGCGCTCAAAGAGTTCTGGACGCTGGTGACGGCCAATGGCGGTATGCCGGCCATCGGCCACAAGCTGATCCGCTATATCGCCGAGCGGCGCGCATCCAGAGAACGCTGGGTTGGCGCGCTGCAAGACGCGCAAATTCCCTTGCGGGTGATTGATGGCGGGGCCGATCCGGTATCGGGCGCACACATGGTCGCGCGCTATCGCGAGCTGGTGGCTAACCCCGACACGGTGATCCTCGATGGCATCGGCCACTACCCGCAGGTGGAAGCGCCAGAAGCGGTGCTGGCCGCCTTCCTAGATTTCCACGGCATGCCGCATACTCTTTAGAGCAACGAAACAAGGGAGGCCCCCATGGCCGCCAGACGCGAGTGGGACACGCTGATCCGCAATGGCCTTGTCATTGACGGGACGGGCGCAATGCCGGTGACCGGCGATATCGCGATTAAAAACGGCCGGGTCGCCGCGCGCGGCACCGGGCTTGATCCGGCCAAGGCGAAGGACGTGATCGAGGCGGAGAGCCTTTGGGTGATGCCGGGGCTGCTCGACATTCATACCCATTTCGACCTTGAGGTGGAGCTCGACCCCGGCCTGCCCGAAGCGGTGCGTCACGGCACGACCACCGTGCTCATGTCCAACTGCTCGCTTGGCATCTGCTTTGGCCATCAGCGCCGCAATGGCGAGGACCCGATTGTCGATTGCTTTGCGCGCGTTGAGAACATGCCCAAGCACGTGCTGAAAAAGGCCGCCGACCTCGCGACCTGGACAACGACGGCTGAGTATCTGGACCATCTCGATACGCTCAAACTCGGAATCAATGTCATCCCGATGGTGCCGCACTCCATGCTGCGCGCCGAGGTGATGGGATTGCGGGAAAGCGTGACGCGCGAGCCGACCGAAGCCGAGCTGCAAGAGATGGAGAACCTATTGGAGACCGCAATGGGCGAAGGCTATGTCGGCTTCTCTACCGACGCGCTGCCTTTCCACTTCCTCGCCGAAGACCCGCACCGCAAGACCAAAATCCCCTCCCAGTTCGGCAGCTACAAGGAGCTCAAACGCCTGACGGCGATCCTGCGCCGCTGGGACCGGCTGTGGCAGGCGACCCCGCCCAAGGACAATCCGGCCGAGGTGTTCCGCAATTTCCTGCTGACGAGCGGGCGCGCGCACGGCAAGCCGCTGAAAGTCACCGCCGTCGCGGCAATGGACGTGGCAGCCAATCGCAATCTCGTGAAGCTGGCGAAAATCCTGACCCGGCTTCTCAATTCCACGCTTCTAAAGGGCCATTTCCGCTTTCAGGCACTGGCAGCTCCCTTCCGGCTCTACTGGGACGGGCCGATCAATCCGCTGGCGGAGGAAATCCCCGAACTGCGCGCGCTCAACGAGCCTGATCTTGAAGACCGCGAGGCAAGGCAGGCCATTCTCGCCGACCCTGACTATCAGGAACGCTTCGCCAAGATGTGGATGCACGGCAAGCAGGGTGGGCTGGCAGGTTTCAAGCGCAAGATGCGCGCCGAGCAGATGGCGTTCGACCGCGATCTCGCCCAGATGGTCTTCCATTCGGGCTGTCCGGCAGACTGGGTGGGCGAAACCTTCGAGGACGTGTTCAAGCGCTATCAGTCGAGCTTTGGCATGCCGGACGTCATCCGCTCCGAAGAGGAGCGCGCCGCGTTTGATGCCTTGCCGCTGATGGCCTCGACGCCGGATGTGGGCGAGCCGTATTTCGTGCTGGGCCTGTTCCAGCTCTACGACACCGATCTGCGCTGGTGGACGATCTCCGCCAACCGGGACATGGAAGTGGTGAAAAAGCTGCTCACCGATCCGCAGATATTCCCCGGCTTCAACGATTCCGGTGCGCACCTGACCAATATGGCCTTCTATGACGGCAATCTGCGCTGCCTGCAGCTGGCGCAGGCCGAGGGCATGGCGCGCGTGGCCGCGCAGGTGAAGCGCCTGACGCGCGATCCGGCAGACTTCATCGGTATCGAGGCAGGACGGATCGAGACCGGCGACGTGGCCGATATCACCATCATCGACCCGAAAGCCCTCAAGACCTACGATTCCGATGCCGGGCTGCAATTCATCCATCGCGACGTGTTCGAGCACGAGCAGCTGGTGAACCGCTCCGACGGCGTGGTGACGCATGTGCTGGTCCATGGCGGACTGGTCTGGACCAGGAACCGCTTCACCAACGCCCACGGCAAGACAAAGCTTGGCCGGGCACTGCGTCACCGCGATACGGGCGCGGTCGCAACGGAGAAAATCGCAGCCGAATAGGCGCAGGGTTTTTCTGTCAGCCTCCGTTCATCAGCGTATAGTCACTCTGGCACGCATCACGGGCTGAGGGAGCAACGCCAATGGACCGCCGCACGTTTCTGGCCACGGGACTGGCCTTCACCATAACGCCTGCGGGCTTTGCTCAAGGAGATAGCGGAGCGGCCATCCGCCAGCTTCTCACCACAGCCACCGAAGTGGCAACCACGCGGCTTGGCAGGCGTGATGGTTTCTTTGGTGATCCTGTGGTGCGCATCCCCCTGCCCGGCACGATGCGCAGCGCGCAGCAGCGCCTGCAACCGCTCGGGCTCGCGGGGCCGCTCGATGATGTGGAAATGCGGATGAACCGTGCGGCCGAGCAAGCCATGCCGCCCGCGCGCCGCCTTGTCGTCGATGCCATCCGTTCGCTGACGATCCAGGATGCGGCCTCGATCATCCGCGGGCCGGATACGGCGGCCACCCAGTACTTAAGAGGCCGGACAGAGACTCCGCTGACGCGCCTGCTGCGCCCGCCCATGGAAGAAACCCTCACCGCGTCTGGCGCGTATTCAGCGCTCGACAGCGCATCCGGGCTCATCACCCAGCGCTCAGGCCTTGGCGGGCTGTTCGGCCGTAGCGGGGGCAATCCGGCGGCGAATTTGCGCGGCCAGCTGACCGACTTTGCCGTCGAGCGCGCGCTGGGCGGCATCTTCCATTATGTCGGCGAGGAGGAGCGCTCCATCCGGCGTGATCCGGTGCGCCGCGCATCAGGGCTTTTGCGGGGCCTGTTTGGCGGCTAAAGAGGCGCGATGAGCGCCCGCATAGAACCCTTCAAAGCCATCGCGATTTCCGAGCTTGCCCACCGGCTGAAAGCCGAGGGGCATCCTGTCATCCACATGGAGTTCGGCCAGCCCTCCACCGGCGCGCCGAAGGCCGCGATTGAGGCCGCGCACCGGGTGCTCGACACCGATGCGATGAGCTATTGGGAAAGCGCGCCCCTGCGAGCGCGCATCGCCGCCCAGTATTGCGAAACCTACGGCCTCGACATCGCGCCGGAGCGTGTAATCCTCACCGCCGGCGCCTCCCCTGGTCTGCTGCTCGCCATGCTGGCAGGCTTCGAAGCCGGTGACCGCATCGCCATGGCGCGTCCGGGCTATGTCGCCTACCGGAATACCTCGCGCGCCATTCATCTGGAACCCGTCGAGATCGATTGCGGGCCTGAAACCCGCTACCAGCTCAGCGCACAGATGATCGAAGCAATGGACCCGGCCCCTGCGGGCATCCTGATCGCCAGCCCGGCCAATCCCACTGGCACGATCCTGCCGCCGGAAGAACTCGCCGCCATTGCAGATATCTGCCGGAAACGAAGCATACGGATCATCTCCGACGAGATCTATCATGGCATCGCCTATGACGCACCAACACCCAGCGTGCTGGAGTTCGATGACGAGGCTTTCGTCGTCAACAGCTTCTCCAAATACTATTCCATGGTGGGGTGGCGGCTGGGCTGGGTGATCGCGCCGGCGGACAAGGCCGACACGGTGCGCGCCTATCGGGGCAATCTCTTCCTCACCCCTCCCTCATTGAGCCAACATGCGGCGCTGGCCGCGATGGACTGCCGCGAGGAGTTGGAAGGTCATGTGGAAACCTACCGTTCCAACCGGGCGGCGCTGCTGGAGGCTCTGCCACGCATGGGCCTGCGTTCAATCGCGCCGCCGGACGGGGCCTTCTATGTCTGGGCCGATATCAGCCATCTGACCGACAATTCGCTGAAGTTCTGCGAGCGTCTCTTGTGCGATACCTTCGTCGCCACCGCGCCGGGGCTCGACTTCGATCCCGTCAACGGGAACCGCTTCATGCGCTTCAGCATTGCGGTGTCCACACCAGAAGTGAAAGAGGCGATCCAGCGCCTGGAGCCGTGGTTTGCGGCGTTGAAGAAGTAGGCCGCTACTTCTTCCGTATCCGGATCAGGCCTTCCTGCGCGGTGGAGGCGACCAGCCTGCCATCGCGGGTGAAGAGACGGCCCCGGTTGAAACCGCGCCCGCCGCCCGCCCACGGGCTGTCCGTGGTGTAGAGCAGCCATTCATCCATGCGTACATCGCCGTGAAACCAGACGGCATGATCAAGGCTTGCAGACTGTAGGCCGGGCGACACCCAGCTGACCCCGTGCGGCTGCATGGAGGTGCCCAGAAGTGCCATGTCGGACGCATAGGCCAGCGCGGCCTGATGCAGTAGCGGATCGTCGCCGAGGCTGCCGCGCACGCGGAACCAGATATGGCGCACCGGATCGAGCTTGGGCGGATTGCCGGGCGACCATGGACCGACAGGCCGCAGCTCGATAGGCCGAGGCCGCGTCACCATGGCAACAAAGGCGTCTGGCAGAGAGTCCTTCTGCTCCAGCGCCATTTCGGCTTCGCTCTTCAGCTCCTCGGGACCGGGAACATCGGGCATGGCATCCGCGTGCGACAGACCTTCTTCATGGCGCTGGAACGAGGCCGCCATGTTGAGAATAGGCTGGCCCCTTTGCATGGCGATCACTCGGCGGGTGGAGAAGCTGCCGCCATCAAAGTCGCGCTCCACACGATAGATGATCGGGTAGTCCTCATTGCCGGGGCGCATGAAATAGGCGTGCAGCGAATGGGCCGTGCGTTCAGGGTCCACCGAAGCCGCCGCGCTGCGCAACGCTTGACCGACCACCTGCCCGCCGAACACACGGCCCCTGCCACCGGGATTGCGCGGGCCCCGATAAAGATCGGTATCGAGCTCCTCTACCGTCAGCAGGCTGGCCAGACCATCGGCCAGCCCCTGAACATCCTGACTGTCGACCGGACGCGGCGAACTGGCGCGGTTGGGATCATATTTCATCGGGCGGCCTCTTTCTCTGAACAGTTATGCTGCGCTGCGAAGGGCCAATCTCTGGAAAAAAGCGCCGCTGGCAAGTCCTGTGCGCGGACAAGGCGAGGTTCACGGGCGAAACAGCTTGAACTATAAGGGTTTATTGCGTTTGCACTGCTAGTTGTGACACCGATGTCAGCTCTTATGGACCCGTCCGATGACCTGTTCCGCCTGCCGCAATGGCGTTGAAGCGCTCGAAGAGATGTAGGACCTGCAGGCGCTCGGCATCAATCTGATGCAGGGCTTCCTGTTTGCCCGCCCCCAGATCGCCAGCCCGCCGGCGATCAACTGGTCGGAACCTGACACTGCGGCGCTGACCGCCGCAGGCTAGCCTTCGGAGGGCCGCTCGGGCCGGTCATCGCGCCCATCCCAAACCTCTTCCTCGGCCGGGTCCATTGGGACGCCGGTAAAGCCTTCCAGACTGCCGGCGAGCGGATCCGCATCGCGCCGGATCTCCACACGCGAGACCGCGTAGGCATGGATCAGGCGGGCAACCGAATGCAAAGCGTGCATGTGGATGCGTTCATAGCCGTGGCTGGCATCGACGCCGAACGTCACCAGCGCCGTGCGCACATCCGCGCCCGCCTCAATGGCGGCCGCCGAGTCTGATCGGTAATAGCGGAAAATATCGCGCTGATGGTCGATCCCCTCGTCCCGGCACAGGCGCAGAAGCTTCTGCGTGAGGTGATAGTCGAACGGACCGGTCTGGTCGGCCATGGAGATGGTCACGCCGAACTCGCGGCTGTTCTGTCCAGGCGCAGTGGTGCCATTGTCGATCGTGATCATGGACGCAACGTCCTTGGTCAGGACCGAGCTGGCGCCGTGACCCACCTCTTCGGTTACCGAGATCAGGAAATACGTATCCACCGCCAGATGTTGCTCGCCCTCCACAAGGGCCTTGAGCGCCGCAAACATCGCCGCCACGCCCGCCTTGTCATCCAGATGGCGCGAAACAATGAAACCGTTCTCCAGAAACTCCGCCTGCGGATCAATGGCGACAAAGTCACCTATATTGAACCCTAGCGCCTCCAGATCAGCGCGGTTCTCTGCCACTACATCGGGGCGCAGTTCCAGCTGCGTCCAGGCGACGGGCTGGGTATCCACTTCCTCGTTGAAAGTGTGGCCGGACGCTTTGAGAGGCAGGATGGAGCCCCGGAACGCGCCATGCTCGGCGGTGAACACGCTGCAGCGCGCACCTTCAGCAAAACGGGATGACCAATGCCCGATCGGCACCAGCTCCATCCGGCCATTATCCT
>JBJHCI010000052.1:0-9274 GCA_050485925.1 Maricaulaceae bacterium | reverse complement strand
GCTGTGCTCAGAAATCATGCTGCCTACGGGCGTCGACCATCTCGGCCGCGACCGCACGGCCGTTTGCTGCCTATCCTCGGTCAATGCGGAGAAATTCCTCGAATGGAAGGATGATCCGCTCTTCATCGAGGATCTGTTCCGCTTCCTCGACAATGTGTTGCAGGACTTCATCGACCGCGCACCCGACGAGATGGACCGGGCCACCTATTCAGCCTGGCGCGAACGCTCTGTCGGCCTTGGCCTGATGGGCTTCCACTCCTTCCTGCAGGCGCTGAACATCCCGTTCGAATCGGCCATGGCCGCCAGCTGGAACCGCAAGCTGTTCAAGCATTTGCGTCAGGGCGCGGACCGGGCGTCAGTGAAGCTCGCCGAAGAGCGGGGCGCCTGCCCGGATGCGGCTGAAAGCGGTATCAAGGCGCGCTTCTCCCACAAGCTCGCGATCGCGCCGACCGCCTCGATCTCGATCATCTGCGGCGGCACGAGCGCAGGCATCGAGCCGATCCCGGCCAATGTTTACACCCACAAGACGCTGTCGGGCTCCTTCACGGTAAAGAACCCCTATCTGGAGAAGCTTCTGGAGAACAAGGGTATCAACACGCCCGCCACCTGGAACTCGATTCTCGAACATGAAGGCTCGGTCCAGCATCTCGATGCGCTCAGCCAGGACGAGAAGGACGTGTTCAAGACCGCGTTCGAACTTGACCAGCGCTGGGTCATTGAACATGCCGGCGACCGCACGCCCTATATCTGTCAAGCGCAGTCCCTGAACATCTTCCTGCCGGGTGATGTCGATAAATGGGACCTGCACATGCTGCACTGGACGGCGTGGGAGAAGGGCATCAAGTCGCTCTATTACTGCCGCTCGAAATCGGTCCAGCGCACGGCCTTTGCCGGGGCTGAAGGCAAGGACGGCATGCAAAGCGCCATGCAGGCGGCAGCCCGTACCGAATATGAAGAGTGCCTGGCCTGCCAGTAGGCGGGACAGGCATCGCCGCCCCGGCTTACCTCTCTGCACGCGCCGCATGCTGCCGGTGTGCAACCTGGGGTGTTGCGCGGGCGCGTCACCCTTCATGCTCGGTTAATGTTACCGGCTACAAAATCAGAGCGGATATAGTGGGAACCTGATATGATCGGCAGGTGTTGTTGAGTTGATCTGACTCACACCGGGGAGCGCCATCGTGGCAACCGCAAGGACGATAAACGCTCAGGCAGGATGTCGGCACGCAATCGCCGGACCGGCGCTTGCTATGCTGCTGGCCCTGCCGTGCGGCGCGGCGCTCGCTCAGGTCGCGGCCGATGGCATTGATCATCGCGGCATTGATCACCGCATTGCCGGACCGATTCTCGAAGATATGGCCGCGATGCCTCTGCCTGCCGTGCAGGTATCCTGGATTGAAGGTGATGAAGGCTGGCGTGTCAGCGATACAGATTTCACACCGGAGGCGGCCTTTATCGCCCGCAGCGTGCTTTCCAGCCGCGCGCCTGGCGAACTGCGCTACGGCCTGGGCGCCTTCTCCGCGCCACAAGCGGTCATCGGCCGCACCGCCAATGGCGGGTTCTTCACGGTATCGGTGTTCGACAGCGAAGCGCCGAACTGGATTGCCGCCGCACTGACGCCTGACGGGCTGGACATGCCGGCCTGGCTGTTCTCTGCAGACCGTGAACGGACCCGCTCTGTCGCGCTGCGCTATGAGGGCCGGTTTGACAGCTATGGCGGCGTAGACGGGCTGGATATCGGCCTGATTCCGCGCGCGGGCCTGTCCATGGGTGATCGCGGTTCAGCCACCGAGTTCGGCGCCACGGTGCGGCTGGGTCAGTATATGGACGGACCGGCTGGCGAGCGCTCCGGCTGGTGGTTCTTTGCCGGTGCTGACCGGCAGGCGCTGATCATTGAGCCGGGCCAGAGGCTGGATCTGCGTTCCGCGCTGACCCTTCAGCCCTATGCAATGGTCGGCGACCAGCAGGCCGGTATCGCCATGCGCCTTTACGGGGCGGACCTGTCCCTTGCCTATGTGCGCCGGGAGACCAGCTGGTCTCTGCCGAGCCAGTCCTGGGACGAAGCGGAAGACTTTGCGGCCTTCTCGCTGACGATCCGCCGCTAGCCGGGGTTCAGCGCGGCGTCGAGATCGCGCCAGAGATCGGCCTCCTCCTCCAGACCGACCGAAAGCCTGACCAGCGTGTCGCTGATCCCGGCCAGGGTGCGCGCCTGCGGGGTCATGGCAGCATGGGTCATCAGGGCGGGGATGCACACAAGACTCTCCGCGCCGCCGAGCGACTGGGCGAGCGTGAACAGTTCCAGCCTTTGAATGAAGGTGCGGGCATCGCCCCGGACTTCCAGCGACAATAAGGGCCCGAAACCAGATTGCTGTGCGCGGGCGATGTCGTGGCCGGGATGGGTGGCAAGGCCGGGATAATCCACATGGGTCACGCCGGGATGGGCCGCCAGACGCTCTGCCAGCGCCAGTGCGGTCGCCGACTGGGCTTTGGCCCGCAATGGCAGGGTGCGAAGCCCCCGCATGGCCAGAAAGGCGTCAAACGCGCCCAGCCCGGTCCCGGCGGCGTTCATCCACCACTGGAAGCGCTCATGGGCTTCCGGAGAGCCTACACACAATGCCCCGCCCACCATATCGGAATGGCCATTGATCAGCTTGGTCAGTGAACTGACCACGACGTCCGCGCCCAGCTCCAGCGGGCGCTGCAGGGCCGGTGAGAGAACGGTATTGTCCACCGCAACCAGCGCGCCGGCCGCTCTGCCGAGAGCGGAGGCCCTGGCAAGATCGGTAATCCGCAGACGTGGGTTGGACGGGGTTTCCAGAAAGAGCAGGGCCGCACCCGGCTTGAGTACTTCTTCCAGTGCTTCCGGATCGGTGGCATCGGCATAGACCAGATCGAACCGGCGATGGTGTGCGCGGGCATTGAACAGGCGCTGCGTGCCGCCATAACAGTCATGGGCCGCGACGATGCGCGCACCCGGCGGCAGATCGTTCAGCAGAAGATCAATCGCGGCCATGCCCGACGCCGTCAGGCAGGCTCCCGCTGCCCCTTCCAGCTCCGCGACCGCTTTCGCCAGCAAAGCGCGTGTCGGCGTGGACGTGCGCGCATAGTCGAACGTGCCGGGGGTGCCCGCCTCGCTACGGGCATAGGTGGCGGCCACGCTGATCGGGGCCACCACGCCGTCATGGCCCGGATCGGCGTTGATGCCTGCGCGTGCGGCGCGCGTGGCCAGACCGTGACGGGGTGTTTCATTGCTCATGGCGTATTCAGGAAGACGCTGACCGCCCCTGTCTCCTTCAGAAAGGCGTCGTGCCCGTACGGGCTCGATATCCGCGTCAGTCTGGCACCGGGTATCCGCGTGGCGAGGTCGGCGATATCGCTTACCGGTACCAGGCGGTCCTCCTCCACGGCCAGCAGGCGTGTGGGCGCGGTGATGGTGCTGACATCGACACAAACCGCATCCATTGAGCTGGACAGGGCCAGAAAGCGCGCCGGGCTGGTGCGTGCCGCGTAATCACTGCCGCGGGCGGCCAGATAGGCCTCCACGCCGTCGCAATCGCGCGAGCCGGGTCGCGGATTGCGGAAGCGTCCGGCGAATTCGTCTGCTGTCCGATAGGTGGTCATGGCGATGCGCCGGGCGAGGTCGACCCCGCCCGCACCATCCCCGCGCGCCAGGCCGAAGCGGACGATATCGCGCTGGATGGCGCGCAGGGCCGTGCTCATCGGGTGCGGCCGGTCTGCCGCGCACAGCACGTCAAGGCGTGTCACGCGCGTGCCGGCCCTTGCAGCCAGTGCCAGCGCGATCATGCCGCCATAGGACGATCCCACCACACCGAAGCGGTCAATGCCCGCCGCATCCGCCAGCGCCAGCAGGGCCTCGGCCTGATCGTCCACCGTCGGAAAGGGCGCGGCCTCCTCGGCCAGGAAATCAAAGGCCAGCAGGCGGGTCTGAAGCGGATCAAGGGCGAGGCCCGGCCCGGCAATGCCCCGCCACCACCCCTCACGTTCGGCGTGGTCGCCCAGCAGGAAGCGGTGGGCGGAAATGCCGCCCAGAACGATTAGGGCCGGAGCGTCAGCCGGACCGTAGACACGGCCGCGCGCTTCCACCCACGCGCCGGAGGTCAGCTCCAGCGCGCAGATATGATCCTCTGTGGCGATATCAGGGGAAAACGCCGGACACTCGATCTCCAGCGGGGATACACTGGCCATCAGCGCTGCTCCGCGAGCAGCCTTCTGATATCCCCGATCATGCTGGCCGCTGTCGGCACACGCCCGGCACCCTTGCCGGTCAGCACGAGGCCTGGCGCACCCTGAAGCGCGACCAGCACGGCATTGCCCTCATCGCGGGTCCTGTAGAACACGCTGTCTGCGTCAACGCATTCGAGCCGGACCGCAGCGTGAATGCCGCCTCCGGCCCGCGCAATGCGTGCCACCTGCCGTACGCGCCGACCCTCGCGGGCGGCTTTCGCCACGAAGCCGGGAGCCAGATCGCGGATGGACTGGCGGGCGATCGTATCGGGATCCAGCGTGATGCCCCAGCCTGTGCGGGCGATGAGACACAGCTTGGCGGCCGCATCATCACCATCCAGATCGGCGCCGGGATCGGCTTCGGCAAAGCCGGCCTCCTGCGCGGCTGTTACGGCCTCATCGAGAGATTGCCCGGCCGCCAGCCGGTCCAGTACGAAATTGGACGTGCCGTTGAGGACGCCCTTTATGCTGGTGATCTCGCGCCCCTTTGCCCGGATGCTTTCCAGCGTTTCCAGAACCGGCACTCCGCCCCCGACGGCTGCACTGTAGAGCAGGCTGCGGCCCTTGGCGCGGGCGGTCTCCACCAGGTCGCCCCGGCGCGCCAGCACGGCCTTGTTGGCCGAAACCACATGGGCACCCAGTGCCACCGCGCGCTCGATAACCTCCTCTGCCAGCGCCCCGCCTGGCAGCGCCTCGATGACGAGGTCCGGCCGCAGTGCCAGCGCTTCAGCTGGGTCGGTAAATACCGGGACGCCTTTCGGGCAGGTATTGCGCCGGGAGCGTACGACGATGGCTTTCAGAGCGACGCCACCCGGCAGGCGGCTGGCAACGCCGGCACCCACTACGCCATG
The DNA here is from genome assembly GCA_050485925.1 of Maricaulaceae bacterium. Classification (GTDB taxonomy): domain Bacteria; phylum Pseudomonadota; class Alphaproteobacteria; order Caulobacterales; family Maricaulaceae; genus Glycocaulis. Next base: position 4,181 of record JBJHCI010000052.1, on the reverse strand, counting down.
ACCGATCAGCACCGCGCGCATCGCCCGACCTGTTCTCTCGGTCCGTAAGCTGGCGTAAGGGGCGGAGCCAAGGGTGGCGAAGGTGGTCATGACAATTACCTCTCCGTTGGACACGGAAGGCAAATGCGGGCGCCATTCTGTTGGAAGACGGGCAGGGACTACATGTGTTTTGCCGCCTGATGGCGGAATATCTTCAGTCCCTGCTTCGCTTTAGCCGCATTTGTTCCGCGCCCGCAAGCTGAAGCTCAAATCGGCGCATATACTCGTATAAAGATATCCTTATATCCCGTCAAGCGCGATCTGCGCTGGCGGGTGGCATGCCGTTATAAGCGGTCTAGAGTGCGCTCATGCGCTCTCTCGTCCTTTTTGCCGTCCTGCCTGTTCTGGCCAGCTGCGCGGTGCCGAACCCGGTTCGCGATCCGCGCTGGCAGGGTCCGTTTGTGCCGCAGTCGCAGATGCCGCTCATGCCCAATATCGCCCGGGCCGCGCCCAGCGAGGGGTGTCAGGGAGAACCGTTGAACGCAGTGAATGCGCCGCTGCCCGACTATCCGCGCCGCGGCTGGGTGCGCGGTGAGCATGCCTGGTCGATCGTCCAGTTCGACGTTGCCCAATCCGGACGCGTGGAAAATGTGCGTATCGCCGATGGCGTACCGGGCCGGTATTTTGACCATGAAGCGGTACGCGCGGTACGGCAGTGGGAATTCTCCGCGCTCAGTGAGGGTACGTATCTGACCGGCTGTACGGTCATGTTCGAGTTCGTACTGGGCAGTGTGAGAATCCGCTGAACCGCAATAGTCGCGCTCGGATTCACCTTCCGTTAAACTGCCGATTCGCCAGGGGGCCTTGAGCGCAATCGTGCGCCCGTCAAGGGGCTGGCAGGGAAGGGGAATTCACGATGATGGCCGCCGCCGAGCCGGTCCAGCTCGCAACGCTTATCGTGACAGGCGGCGCTGTTGCGTTTGCGGTGGCTGCGGCGGTGTGGGCGTGGCGGTTGACCGAAGGTGTGCGCTCGGCCCGCTCTCACTGGCGCCGGCGCATTGCCTGGCTGGAGGACCGGCTGGCACGGGCAGACGGTGTTTTTGGCGCTCATCCCGGCCTTGTTCTGGTGTGGGAAACGCCGCCTGAACCGGATGGCGAAGGCTGGTCCAGCCCGCGCGTTTATGGCTCACCGACGGCTCTGGCTGCGATGGTGCAGTTTGCCGATCTCGGACCCGGCGTGATGCAGGATGCCAATCCGGCCGCCGCGTTGCTGGACGGCATTGCAGACTATGAGGCCCGCTCGGCAGGCGGTGAGGAGACCAGTCTGCGCCAGCGCATGGCCACGCTTATGGCGGAAGGCAAACCCTTCTCGCTCACCCTGTCCGGGCCGTCAGGACGCTTTATCGAGGCCGATGGCCGCGCTGCCGGATCGCAGCTTGTGCTGTGGCTGTCGGATTCCACCATTCGCGGCCTGGAGGAGTCAGGGGCCCGCGGGCGGCTGGAGGAAGCCCGCACGCTGGTTGCCGAGGATCCGCTCGCTTTTCTCGACATGTTGGGCCGTGCACCCTTCCCGGCCTGGCGAATGACGGCCTCCGGGCGCATTCACTGGGTGAACAACGCCTATGTGGAAGCAGTGGAAGGCAAGAGCGCGGCCGATGTGATCGAGCGTCAGCTTCTGCTGGAGGCCGCACTTCCGCTGCAGGCCAATGAGGCGCTGAAAGAGGCAAAGCCGGTCAGCGCGATCCGCGGTGCGGTGGTGAAGGGGGAGCGGCGGGCGCTTGAGGTGACCCTGTTCCCGGTATCGGGCGGTGCGGCTGGGATCGCGTTCGACATCACCCGCGGTGAGGAGGCCCGCATGGCGTTGAAACGCTTCCGCGAAGCCCATGACGAAACCCTCAACCACATGGCGGAGGCGGTAGCGATCTTCGACCGCTCGAAGCGCCTGATCTTCTATAATTACGCCTTCGCGCGCCTGTTCTCCCTGGAAGAGGCCGTGCTCAATGAGCGCCCGGCCCACGGCGCGCTGATGGACCGGCTGCGCGAGGACAAGCTGCTGCCCATCGCGGCGACGGCGGATTATGGAACATGGAAGACGGCAGAGCTGTCTCACTATGAGCGTCCGCCGGGTACTGAGACGCCTGACGAGCTGTGGCCTCTACCTGACGGGCGCACACTGCGTGTGGCCCGCCATCGTCATACGATGGGCGGTGTGCTGCAGATTTTCGAGGACATGACCGATCAGCTTGCCCTGCAGGCGCAGTACAATACGCTTATCAAGGTGCAGCGTGCCACGCTGGACCGTCTGCACGAGGCGGTGGCCGTATTCGGTCCGGACGGGCAGTTGCAGCTTCATAATACGGCCTTTGAAAAGCTCTGGAAGCTGGAAGGCGCCGAGCTGGATGGGGCGGGCTTTGCCGCGATTGCCGAGGCCTGCCACGCCCTGCACCCCGATAAGGAAGTGTGGGATTCGCTCAAGGCGCGCATCACCGATCCATCCCCTGAGGCGCGTACCGCCAAGACCGGGGAGATACGTCGCTCGGACGGGTCCGTCCTGACGTGGCTGACCCGCCCGCTTCCCGATGGCGCGACGCTGATTGCGTGGGATGACATTACCGACAGCCGGCGCGTCGAGGAGGCCCTGCGCGAGCGCGCCGAGGCTCTGGAGGACTCTGAGAAGATCAAGACCACGTTCGTCAGCCATGTCAGCTATCAGCTGCGCACGCCTCTAACCACGATTGGAGGTTATGCCGACCTGCTGGCCGGCGGTTTTGCGGGCGAGCTGACAGACCGGCAGAAAGAGCCGGTGGCGGCCATCCAGACCGCATCCGGCCAGCTTGCCAAGCTGATTGACGATATTCTCGACATCGCGGCGATTGATGCCGGCCAGCTGGAGCTGGATCTGGGTGATGTGCGTCTTGATGCTCTGCTGGTGGAAGCGGCCGGGCTGGTGGAGATCCGGGCTGAACATGCCGGCGTCAAGCTGGTGACGAAGGCCGATGAAACAAGCGGCCCCGTCCGCGCCGATGGCGCGCGCCTGAAGCAGGTGCTGTACAACTTGCTGACCAATGCGCTCGATCATGTCGATCAGGGAGGCCGCGTAGAGATCGGTGCCGAGGTGAAGGGGCAGGAAGCCCGCTTCTGGGTCTGCGATAACGGCACGGGCATCGACAAGGACCGGCAGGCCAGCGTGTTTGAGCGTTTTGAGCGCGGCAGCTCGGCGCGGGCCGGTGCAGGGCTGGGTCTGGCCCTGGTCAAGGAGATCGTGCGCCTGCATGGCGGCTGGGTGGAGCTGGATTCCACGTCCGGTCGGGGCACTCGTGTCACCTGCCATCTGCCGGTCAGCGCTGCCATAGAGCACGCGGCGCCCGAGCTTGATCTTCCCTCCGCCCGGAAAGCCGGAAAAAAGACCAGCGGGAAGATAGCCGATCCGGGCTGATCCCGACTGACCCTCGAAAAGGCCTTCAGCGGCCTTGTTGCGGCCTGCTCTGATAGCGCTATCATGCGTGAGCCAGACAGGAGGCGGACAGATGTGGCGATCAGCGTGGGCCGGACTGGCAGGTGCCCTGGTTCATGGCCTGCTGCTGGCTGCCGCAGCGCGTGGCGACGGGCCGGGCCTTCTGCACCCGCTATTCTCCGACCATGGTGTCATTCAGCGGGGATTGCCCTTTGCGGTATACGGCCATGCGCGTGCCGGGAGCGATGTCGATATTGCGCTTGGCCCCCACACGGTCCGGGCACGGGCCGGTGATGACGGGCGCTGGCGGGCCGAGCTGCCGTCCCTGCCTGCGGGCGGGCCGTTTGCCCTGACGGTTAGCAGTGAGGATCGTACGCAGACCGTCAGCGATCTGATGATGGGCGATGTTTGGCTGTGTTCAGGCCAGTCCAACATGGTGTTGGAAATATCCAGAGCGCTTGATGCGCCGGCCGAAATCGGCGCGGCGGCTGATCCGATGATACGCGCGCTTACTCTGCCTCAGCATGCGGTGGCAGAACCGGTGCGCGACAGCCTTTCCGGTGCGCGCTGGCAGCGCGTCACTCCGGATAATGCCGGACATCTTTCGGCGGCCTGCTATTTTATGGCCCGGTCGCTGCGTGAAGCGCATGACGTGCCGGTGGGGCTGATCGTCTCGGCTTGGGGCGGGTCCTCCATCACCGCTTGGATGCGTGAGGACGCGCTGGAGCAGGCGGGCGCGGACCCGGAG
>JBJHCI010000051.1:0-9403 GCA_050485925.1 Maricaulaceae bacterium | reverse complement strand
ACCGGGCACCGGCCGGGCGAGGGCCTGTCCCCCCTTGAAATGGTTGACCAGCTGGATCAGCGAGCCGGGCGCGAGTATCGGCAGATCGCCGCTCGCCCAGGCCGCTTCCGGCCCGCTTGCCTCCGCACAGATGAAGCCGGCCTGCTTCTCGACAGCCAGCATGGCAGCCGGCAGGGCGCCGGGGGCTGGCGAAATAGAACCATCAAGGCCCAGCTCGCCCATGGCGAGATATTCGCTTCCCGCCTCGGGCGGCAGCACGCCCATGGCAATCAGTATTCCAATGGCGACCGGCAGATCGAAATGCGCGCCTTCCTTGGGCCGGTCTGCTGGAGCCAGATTGACGATAAGGCGTTGACCAGGCAGGGACAGGCCTATGGCCGCGAAGGCGGCCCGGACCCGTTCCCGGCTTTCCGCAACCGCCTTGTCCGCCAGACCCACAATCATGAAATGGGGTGTGCCGCCGGCGATCTGTACCTGCACATCCACCAGCCGGGCTTCGGCACCTTCAAACGACGCTGATCGTGTATGCGCACTCATCCCGTCTGCCTTATTTTGGTGAACAAATTCAGTGAACTAATAACTCACGCCCTTTGAGATCGCTGAGGCTTATCCACAGTCGGCGTGAACAAACCGGATCAGAAGCGGAACAATAAAAGAACAACGTTAACCGTTACGTCAAGCTTTTTCCAATCAGGCGGCAATTCTCTTTTTAGATCAGACTGTTCTGCCTGCCCGCCTGCGCATCGAGCACGCCGCGCAGATGCCGCGGCCAGCGTCCGGGAGCTAGGCAGATCAGGTCAAACCGGGTGGCGTGGTGAACAAGGTCAGAGCGCCGTGCACGCCACAGCGCGGCGGCCCGCAATAGCCGCTCCTGCTGGCGGGGATGAAAAGCGGCGAGCGCGTCTTCTGGTGAATTACGCCATTTCACCTCGATAAAGGCGAGTATGCGGCCCCGGCGGGCGACGAGGTCAATCTCGCCGAGCGGCGTGCGTGCGCGCCGCGCGAGGATCTGCCAGCCCTGACAGCTCAACCACAGTGCAGCCCATCCCTCCCCGCGCCGCCCTTGCCGCTCGGCGCGCTGACGGCGCTCGCGTGTCACCTTGCCGATCCTGCGCCGTTGGACAGGTGTGTGGTTGCTCCGACCTGTCCGGCTGGGTAGCTTGGCTCACGAAACGCTGGGCGGCCGCGGCCGCGAGGGGTGGCGGAGAGGATTTTATCCATGATGACGACACTTTTGCGCACTGTGCCGTTTGCGCCAAGTTTCAAGACCGGGCTGGCCGCCGGCCTGGCCCTGGGACTTGCGGCCTGCGGGGCGACTAATGGCGGGCCCGCGCCGGTAACGCAACCAGATACCCCCTTCATCGGCGCACCGCCGGAGCCGGCCGTTATCGGGGTGGAGATGACACCGGAGCGCACACTGCTGACGCCAGCCCACATGGCCGGACGCGATCTGGTGCGTGTAGCGGTTCTCCTGCCGTTTTCGGCCTCCGCCGGACCGGCGCGGACCGAGGCGGCCCACCTGTTGCGCGCTGCCGAGCTCGCCCTGTTCGAGCGCGGCGTGGACAATGTCCTTCTCATGCCGCGCGATACGGAAGGGACCGCGCGCGGGGGTGAAGCGGCGGCGGAGACAGCAATCGCCGACGGTGCCGATCTCATTATCGGTCCGCTATTTGCGGCCGCGGTGCGCGGCGCATCCGGGCCCGCCCGGCGCGCCGGCGTACCGGTTATTTCCTTTTCCACTGATGCCAGCGTGGCCGGAAACGGGGTCTATCTGCTCAGCTTCTCGCCGGAGGAGGAGGTGCGTCGGATCGTTTCCTACACCGCCTCACATGGCGCGGACCGCTTTGCTATCGTCGCGCCGGCAACGCCCTATGGCCAGCTGGTCGCGGAAAGCTATCGCCAGGCTGTCAGCGAGGCGGGCGGAGTGGTTACGGTGGAGGAAGTGTATTCTGGCGGAGTCGATTCCATGACGCAGGCTGCGCGGCGGCTCGCCCGCGCCGGTATCGAGCGGCTGGATGTCGCGCAGGCTCTTACCATGACCGGTGACAGCTGGGAGCCGTCACAGGGCGGGGCTTTCCAGGCCGTGCTCCTGCCCGCGGGCGGTGATGATCTGCGCATGCTCGCCCCCTCCATGCTATTTGCCGATATCGATCCGCTTCTGGTGAAGTTCCTCGGGACCAGCCTGTGGCGTAATCCTGCCACCATACGCGAGCCGTCGCTCGCCAATGGCTGGTTCGCGGGCCCTGATCCGGAACAGCGCACGCGCTTTGAAGGCGTTTATGAGAGCGTCTATGGTGAAGCGCCTTCGCGCTTGGCCGGGCTTGGCTATGACGCGGCGTCACTTGCCGCGCTGATGGCGGCCAATGGTGGGCGTATCGACCGGGCGGTGATTGAGGACGCGAACGGGTTTGTGGGCGTGGACGGGCTGTTCCGGCTGCGCGCCAACGGCACGGCGGAGCGTGGACTGGCCGTGTACACGATCAGGAATGGCGCGTTCCGCGTGCTGGATCCGGCCCCGGAGAGCTTTGACCCGTCCGGACATGTGCTCGACATCGAGCCGGATGATGATGGTGAAGCCTAGTTTTCTCCACCGGACGGTGTGACGCTGAGGCTGCGTATGCGGTTGCGGTCATCATCGCTGATGGCGGGGCTGTTAAGATCTGCAATCGGGCCCAGCTGATCAAGCTCGCCCTGTATGGCCCCCGTGACGATACTGGCGACGGCGCTACCAGCGTCACGCCCCTCCATATAGGAGGCCTCAAAGCCGCTGTCGGAGCGGGACATGAGGTAACAGCCGGGGTTGGATACCGGGCGGGAGCCGGTGCCACTCGCCCTGGCAGCGCCGCGTATCGCTCCGGCCAGGGCCTCGTCGCCCAGCCCGTCATATAAGTCCGGCAAAATCTCGCCATTGCCCGACAACAGGACTAGCGATTGCAGCTTTGAGGGGATGAACACGCCCGGTCGGATGACGAGCTCGCCCGACGGACGTGAGATTTCCAAGGCATGGATGGTGTGCGCTGTCGGATCGGGCCGCAATATCAAAAGGCGCCGCTCCACCACATCGCCTCTTGCAGAATGCCGCCGCCGGTAAATGCGATAAACCCCGGCGGCCTCGTCCCCGCCGGTATCGGTGAGGTGCTGCTGGAAGTTATCCGGTTCGTGGATGAAGCGCGTCAGGCTGTCGGCAAGGATGCGCTGATTGGTCGTGGCAGGCAGTGTACGCAGGGGCAGGCCGTGCGCGGCGAGCCCGGACTGCTCGAAGGCGATCTTCACGTTGCCGGCAAAGCGGGCCGGTACTATCCGGCGCAGATGGGCAGCCATCGCGCCCGGGTCAGTCAGCTTGTCATCCTTTACTGCTCTGGCGATGCGTTCGGGCATTTTCGCCGGATAAGCGGGACGCCCCGACATCTTTTGCAATAATGTCCGGTTGAACCCTGCGCGGTCGAGACGCGATTTGAGATAGGCACCGATCCAGTCGGTATCGCGATACCCGGTCCTTCGGATGGCCTCTATCGCGGCCGCAATGGCATCGTGCTGATCCAAAGCCCCCTCCTTCCCCTCGCCAGAACCATAGCGGCGCATCGCAGGGGCGCAAGACGCGGCTAGGGTGCCAGCTCCATGGCGATCCGGTCGGCATAGATGCGCCCCCGCGCCGTCAGGGCTGCATGGGTGTCATTCAGTATGACAAAGCCCGCCTCGGCGTGATGGCGGGCACGCGCCTCGTCCAGGTCGAACCCTGTCGCGGCACGCAAGACCGCCCGGTCCAGTCCCTCGGCGATCCGAAGCCCCATCAGCACGCGTTCTTCTGCCTCCTCGATCGCCTCCAGAGGTTGGCCAGCTGATATACGGCCAGTTTTCACCGCAGCAACATAATCGTCCGGGCGCAAGGGTGCAGCCGAGGCCAGCCGCCCCCCGCGCCTGAACGCGCCGATCCGACCGTGCGCGCCCGGCCCGATACCGATCCAGTCCGCGCCGGTCCAGTAGAGCCGGTTATGGCGCGAGTGGTGCGCGTCCCCCCGCGCATGATTGGAAATCTCGTAGGGTTCCAGCCCGGCCGTGCTCGTGAGGTCCTGCGTAATCTCGAACATGGCCGCTGCGTGGTCTTCGCAGGGCGGTGTCAGCGTGCCGCGGGCAAGCTGCCGGTCAAAGGCCGTACCGGGTTCGATGGTCAGCTGGTAGAGCGATAGATGGTCAGGTGCGTGGGCGAGCATGGAAGAAAGCTCCGCCGTCCAGTCATCGGGGCCTTGCCCCTCTCGCGCATAGATCAGGTCGGCGGAAACGCGCGAGAAGAGGCTCCGCGCAGCGTCAAAGGCGCTTAGCGCCATCGCGCTATCGTGATCACGTCCCAGCCGTTTGAGAGCGGCGTCATCAAGCGCCTGCATGCCGATGGAGAGCCTCTCCACACCTGCCGCGGCGATATCGGCAAACCGGCCAGCCTCGGCCGGATTGGCTTCCAGGCCCACCTCCGCGCCGGCCTCCAGCCCGAACAGACGATCAGCGGCTTCGATTACTCCGGCGATATGTTGAGGGGCCATCAGCGAGGGTGTTCCTCCCCCGAAATGGATCGAAGCAAGCGGTCTGGGGCCGGTCACCTCACGCCATAAAGCCAGATCGGCCAGCAGTGCCCGGTAAAGCGGGGCGGTATCGTTCCGTCCGGCCTTGTAGACGTTGAAGTCGCAATAGGGGCAGATGCGCGCGCAATAGGGCCAGTGGACGTAAAGGCCGAGCGGGACAGGGTTCACGGGGTCAGCACCGTCGCCACAAGTTTGCGGAAGGCGTTGGCGCGATGGCTCATCGCGTGTTTCTGCGCCGGTTCCATCTCGCCAAAAGTTTCATCGTGGCCGTGCGGCATGAAGACCGGATCATATCCAAAGCCCTTATCCCCCCGGGGCGGCCAGACCAGATTGCCCGTGACCTCTCCCTCGAAGACCAGCTCTGCTCCATCGGGGTGGGCGAGCGCCAGCGCACAGACGAAGCGGGCGGAGCGTTCAGCACTACCGCTGGCCTGCAGCTTTTCCTCCACCGTGCGCATGGCGAGGGAGAAATCGCGTTCCGGCCCGGCCCAGCGGGCTGAGTAAATGCCCGGATCACCTCCCAGCGCTGTCACCTCAAGCCCGGAATCATCGGCCAGCGCAACCGTCCCGGCGGCCTTCGCTGAGGCCCGCGCCTTCAAAAGCGCATTGCCGCGAAAAGTTTTTTCAGTCTCTTCCGGCTCGGGAATCGCAAGCTCTCCAGCCCCTTTCACCTCAATGGCGTAGGGGCGGACGAGATCAGCTATCTCTCTGATTTTACCTGAGTTATGGCTCGCAATGACCCACAGCGGAGCGCTGGCGAAAAGCCGTTTCATGGTTACTGCATCCATTATCGCATATCGCCTTTCGAAAAATTCATATCGTTTTTCGATATTTTTTTGTTGCAAAGCGATGAGGGCTCCGCTACATACAGTCTCGAGGCGAGCGGGAACACCCCGCCACCTCACGGCAAAAGCTCCGGCGCAAACAAAAAAAGACCGGAGCCAAGGCCGAAGGTTGATCGATAACACAAGCTCGAAGGAGAGTAAGATGGTCAGGCTCGAAAACAACACCAGCCGCTTCCCGTTTGCGGCAATTATCAACACGGTTCTGGTCGCCGCAGTGGTGGCGGGCATGGCCGCAGCGCTGTCGCCCATCGTCGCCTGAGACGAAATCGTGCTACAGCAGAACGGAACCGGGTGATCACTGCCGGTGCCTCTTCCCCCTTGGAGGCCGCAGGATCGCCCGGACCGCCGTTTTAGGGGGCAGGGATGCGAGCATTGGGTCCGGGGTCTCTTACATCCCTCCTGAAACTCATTATCGACATCGCCATCATCGTTCTTTGGGGGCTGCTGGTTCTGGCCAGTCTTGTCACCCTCGCGATGATGTTTGCCGGCGTTTATCAGCTTACCGGCATGGGCCCGGAACTGCCCGAGAGCTTCCTGAGAGTCCTGCAACTGGACATCGTGATCGCCCTGCCGCTTGGTGTGGCGGCGATCATCGCAATTCTTTTCATTTCAGACCGCCTGCGCCGCATTCTGATCACCCTGATAGAGGGTGATCCCTTTGTGCCGGAAAATGCCGGCCATCTGCGCGCCATAGCCATTGCCATCGCCGTCTATCAGATCATCCGCTACGGTGCGCATGGCGTTATCGCCCTGATATTCACCGTGTTTGGCCGTCCCGTGGAAAGCGGGGTCAATGTGGAGCCTCAGTTCGGGCTCAATCTGGGGGCCTGGATCGCCGTTATCGCCCTTCTCGTCCTGGCAGAAGTGTTCCGTGAGGGAACGCGTCTGCGCGACGAGCAAAAATTCACCATCTAGGGGACGCTGGCATGGCTATACGCGTCACCCTCGACCGGATGCTTCTGGAACGGCGCATGTCGCTGACCGAGCTGTGCGACCGGGTCGGCATCACCATGGCCAACCTCTCCATCCTGAAAACGGGCAAGGCCAAGGCGGTGCGCTTCTCCACGCTGGAGGCGCTATGCCGGGAGCTCGATTGCCAACCCGGCGACCTGCTCGTCTATACCGACGAGCCGGGCGAAGATGACGATGAAGGCACGGACTGACGCCTATCCGGCAGGCAGGCCCAGCATGTCCTCAATGCCGTAGAAGCCCGGCTTTTGCGTGGTAATCCAGCCTGCCGCCTCCACCGCCCCGCGCGCGAAGATAAAGCGATCATTAGCCCGGTGGCGCACTTCCACTTCCTCGAACGCGCCCAAGAACAGGGCGGAGTGTTCACCCACAACCCCGCCCCCGCGGATGGCGGAAAAGCCGATAGCGCCGACCGGGCGGGAGCCGCCTGTACGCGGCCGGTTAAAAATGGTGTGCCCCTCCAGATCCAGCCCGCGTGCCCTGGCAGCGGCTTCACCAATATTCAGCGCCGTGCCGGAGGGGGCATCCGCCTTGCGCCGATGGTGGGTTTCCACAATCTCCAGGTCAAACTGCTCAGGGGGCAGAAAGCGCGCGGCCTCTGCGGTCAGCCAGGCCATCACCGCCGCACCCAGCGAGAAATTGCGTGCATAGAAAACCGGGACGGTTCGGGCTGCGGCCTGCAGGACGGTGCGCTGCTCTTCATCAAGTCCGGTTACGCCGCATACGAAGGGTGGTCCGCCGCGCTCGGTGAGTTGTCGGGCGAAGGCAGCGCTGGCCTGGGGCGACGACACGTCGATGATCACGTCGGCGCTGTCGGCGGCCTCGCGCATGGACACGCAGGTTTCGATCCCCAACAGACTGACACCGGCCAGCTCGCCAAGATCCGCGCCAAGCATGATGGAGTCATGGCGCACCACACCGGCGGTGAGCTGGAAATCGGGCCGGCGTATCAGTTCGGCCATGATCAGACGTCCAAGACGGCCTGAGGCACCGATCACGGCGGCTTTGAGAGGCTGGCTCAATTTTCCGCATCTCCGTAATGACAGGCAAGGTTACGCTATCAAGGCCTGTTCCGGTTAGCGCGGGGTGAATAGATATGCGCTCAGTGCGGGCCGGGGCGGGCTTCGTCATCGCCGCGCACATCATCCCAGAAGCGCTTCACCTTCTTGAAGAAGCCGTCGCTGTCGGGGTTGCAGCCATCACCGGACAGTTCGCAGAACTCGCGCAGAAGCTCCTTCTGTCGCTCGCACAGTTTTTGTGGCGTTTCCACGAACAGTTCCACATACATGTCGCCGCGCGCGCCGCCGGCTTTCAGCCTGGCCATGCCCTTGCCCTTCAGGCGCATACGCCGGCCGGTCTGCGAACCCGCTGGGATATTCATTTCCGCGCGCCCGCCCTCGATTGTAGGAGCGAGGATCGAGCCGCCTAGCGCTGCGGTAACCATCGGCACGGTGGCCCGGCAATAGAGATTAGGCCCGTCGCGCTCGAAAATCTCATGAGGTTTCACAGAGATGAAGATGTAGAGATCGCCGGGCGGGCCACCACGCCCGCCTGCCTCTCCCTCGCCGGCGAGACGAATGCGCATACCATCCTCGACACCGGCAGGTATCTGCACCTGCAGCTCCCGGTTCTTGCGCACGCGACCGACGCCATCGCACTCCTTGCAGGGGGTTTCCACATACTGGCCGCGCCCGCCACAGGTCGGGCAGGTCTGTTCCATAGTAAAAAAGCCCTGCGTGCGGCGTATGCGGCCCGTCCCGCTACAGGTCTCACAGGTGATGATCTTGGTACCGGGCTCTGCGCCGGAACCCTCGCAATGCCCGCAGGAGACAGTGGTCGGCACGCGGATCTTCGCATCCTTGCCGGCAAACGCCTCTTCAAGCGTAATTTCCATGTCATAGCGCAGGTCAGAGCCGCGCGCCGGGCCGGTGCGGCGGCGTCCACCGCCACGGCCCGCAAAGGCATCCCCGAAGACCTGCTCGAAAATGTCGGCAAAGTCCGCCGCCCCGCCAAACCCGCCAGGGCCGAACGGACCGCCTGTACCGCCGCCATTCTGGAAGGCGGCATGACCCATACGGTCATAGGCCGCGCGCTTGTCACCGTCCGACAATATGGCATAAGCCTCACCGACTTCCTTGAAGCGGGCTTCGGCCTCCGCATCGCCCGGATTGCGGTCGGGGTGATATTGCATGGCGAGCTTGCGGTAGGCGCTCTTGATCGCGGCGGCATCGGCCCCGCGTTCCACGCCCAGTGTCTCGTAATAGTCGCGCTTGCTCATGACCGTCTGATAGGTGGGAATTGGTATCTGTCAGGAAAAGGCCCCGGCCTTGAAATGAGGACCGGGGCCGTATCCGCCGCGCTCTTACGCGCTCTTCTTCTTGTCGTCGCCGTCCACTTCGGTGAACTCGGCATCGACCACATCGTCGCCGCTCGCAGCGCCATCATCAGAGCCGGCATCATCGCCGCCGGAGGCCTGCTGCTGGGCATACATGGCTTCGCCCAGCTTCATGGCCGCCTGCAGGACGGCCTGCGTCTTCTGCTGGATGGTTTCCACATCCTCGCCGTCCTTGACCTCTTGCAGCTCTGAGACAGCGGTCTCGATGGCTGATTTATCCTCGGCAGAGACCTTTTCGCCAAACTCTTCAAGCTGCTTTTCGGTCTGGTGGATCAGGGCTTCGGCATTATTGCGGGCCTCGGCGACGGCGCGGCGCTTCTTGTCGGCTTCCGCATTGGCTTCGGCGTCCTTCACCATCTTCTCGATATCCGCGTCGGACAGGCCGCCAGAGGCCTGGATGCGGATCGCCTGCTCCTTGCCAGTGGCCTGATCTTTCGCGGACACGTTCACGATGCCGTTGGCGTCGATGTCGAACGTCACCTCGATCTGCGGCATGCCGCGCGGTGCGGGCGGAATACCCACAAGATCAAACTGGCCAAGCAGCTTGTTGTCAGCCGCCATTTCCCGCTCGCCCTGGAAGCAGCGGATCGTCACCGCGGTCTGGTTGTCATCCGCCGTGG
>JBJHCI010000050.1:3185-9441 GCA_050485925.1 Maricaulaceae bacterium | reverse complement strand
GACGTGGGAGAGTAGGTCGCCGCCCGGTCTGCACGTTCGACGCTCCAATCCTTTTTCTTTGCACATGCCTTTAAAAACGCCCCCGCTTTTTGCGGGGGCGTTTTTGCGTGTCTGGTACCGATTAGTCTCTGTTTCGGCTTGCTGCGCGGAGAGCGAGCTGGCGTAGAACGCCGGCAGGCCACTTAAGCCCGTGTCGGACACCGCATCAGTCGCGGTAAGGTTTTTGACGGTACCAGACGCTGGCGATGAGCTTCAGCCCCTCGCTGACCGGTTCCCCCGCATGCAGTGATAGGGGCAGAGGCTCGCCCGAGGGGGATGTGCTGTCAAAGACAAGTGCATCGCCGATTGCGCCACGCCAACTCGCGTCGAAACGTGGAAACAGCGTAGCCCCGCCCTTGAAACCGTCATGCAGCGTCACCAGCACGGTGCGGATACGCTGGCCATAACGCTGCAGGTTGTCGTGAGCGGCCGGGCCATCGGCCTCGGAGAAATAATCGACATGCGGGCGGTATTCCTCGCCGGGCCTATAGGCGATCGCCACCACACGTTCTCCACGCTGCCAGTCGAGGTCGGCGAGCTCTGCCATACGCCGCTCCAGCCAGTTCAGGACGATGTCCTGATGGGGCAGGTGCAAGGTTGCGGTGAGCGAGCGGCGATGCGGGTGCGGGCCCATCGTGCCGAGAGAGGGGTGATAGATCTGAGCGGGCCGCAAATGGATGAGGCTGCGCGTTACCGCATAATCGGCGATTATGGCCGGCACCGCCCCGGCTATCGCGCGGGCATTGAGATCAGGGACGATGATGGACTGCGCACCCGGCTTTTCAGCCGTGCGATGTCCCCCGGCTGTCTGAACGGCCCTTAAGCGTTTGGCGATAAAGACCTGCGACTGCTCCAGCGCAGCGAGTTCGGTATCAATATCAGCAGAGGTTGGATCATGTTCGAGAAGCCAGCGTGCCAGTGCGGCGCGGGCGAGAAAGATATTCTCCGACGCGGCCGCGCGCAGCCGCTCCTCTATTAGCGGGCTGTCGGGCGAACGTGCCGCTAGGAGCAGCGCGGTTTCCAGCAATGCCAGAGGGTCGCCCTGCTGTGCGTGCTCTTCCCGTAAGGCAACGGCCTGCTCGAAGTTTGGCGCGTCCTTCCAGCCTGACGCGATCGCCATGGCAAGCATCTGGCGGCCCTGGGGATCGCCTTCACGGGCACCGGCCTCCGCCAGGTCCTGCGCCCGGCCCCGATTGACCGGCCCGCCCACCCCGCCCGCATGGCAGATGGCCAGGTTATGGCGCGCAAAGGCCGAACCCAGCGCGGTGGCGTCTTCATAGCAGGCGCGCATCGCGTCATGACGGCTCGCCAGATTATGGTTTTCTGCCTCGCGCAGCAGGCGCGTGATCGTGTCGGTCTGGGTCATCCACATTCGATACCGCGCAAGATGCAGGGCGGCAAGGCAGGGGCGGCAGGCCCGCTGGACTGCCGGATCAATCTTTTGTCACATGGGGTGTCGGTCGCGGTGTTGACGCGGAGGCCTGCAGGGTCTAACTACCCGGCTCCCATCCGGCAGGCGGGTGGCGCAACCCTTGAGCCCGCATAGCGGGCCATTGTCCGGAAACGGCCAGGACGGGTCTGGCGCCAGGCAAGATTGCCAGCCGTTAGCGCCGGAGTGGTGACAGAATTGACGCGGGGTGGAGCAGCCCGGTAGCTCGTCAGGCTCATAACCTGAAGGTCGTAGGTTCAAATCCTACCCCCGCACCCACTTTTATCTGACTGCCTTCAGACGCAGCCATCAGAGCGGCGAGGTCCCCTTCCACGTGAAGGCCGGCCTCGCCGCTTTTTGCGTTTCTGGACACTGTGATACGGGTAATGAGCTGACGCACCGCCCCGATCGCGGCGGCGAGTTCCGCTGCCGGCAGGGCGTCAGGGCCTGACGGACCTGCCGCGAGCGCCACACCGAGATCTCCGATCAGCCACGCATAGGCGGTCGCCGCCTGGGGGTGCAGCTCCGTCACGCGGGCCACGGCGTCCAAGCCTTCCAGCTGCGCCTCCAGTTCGCCGGGTTCGGTCTCCATGGCCTTGAGCGGCTCGAGCATGCTGGTAGGGCCGTCCGGGCGGATTAGGTCTGTCAATGTAACCGGATTGTTTTGCTCTGCGCATAAATTTCCTGCCGTGTAGCGGCTTTGAGGCAATTTGCCCCCTTTCTATGCGTGTTACTGCGTCACTTCGGCAGGAATCTGGTATTTTCGGCTATTATCATCGCATCTGGCCGGTTCCGCCCGGCTGCATGGCAATGCCGGGATGATGCGATGAAGAAGACCGATGCCAGAGAGGGTATGACACGCCGGACATGGCTGGCCGCAGGCAGTGCGTTGCCGCTTGCCGGTACGGCCTTGGGCGCCGCTGCGCACGGGCGCGAAGGGTCCAGGCCTGACCTGCCTGCGCGCGATGCGTTTCCGGGCATCCGTCCCGGCTATCTCAATTCGGGATCGGTTCATCCGGTAAGTGCTGGCGCGCGCCAGCGGGTGGAGGATTATCTGGCCGCACGCGCGATGACCGATGAGAGCGATTACAACATCGCCGCAGCGCGCCGTACGGTGACGGAGCGTTTCGCCCAGCTTATCAATGCCGAGACCAGCGAGTTGGCCTATATCCAGAGCACATCGGCAGGCGAACAGATGGCGGTGGCGGCCCTCGGTCTGCCGGAGCCTGGCGCGCGCGTGGTAACCGATGCGCTGCACTTCTTTGGCTCCTTTCATCTCTATAGCGAGCTGGAAAAGGCCGGAGTGGAAGTAGTGGTCGTGCGTCCGCGCGATAACCGTATCCATCTGGAAGACATGGAGGCCGCGATTGATGCACGCACGCGGCTGGTATCGGTCTCCGCCATCGCCACCACGACCGGTTTTCAGCACGATCTGGCAGCGTTGACCGCTATTGCGCATAGCCGCGGCGCGAAAGTGTATGTCGATGCGATCCACGCGATCGGCTCGGTGCCCTTCGATGTGAAGGCTAGCGGCATCGATATGATGTCGACCGCCTCCTACAAATGGCTGATGGGCGATATGGGGCTTGGCTTCATGTATGCCCGCGCCGATCTGATACCCGGACTGGCGCGCCCGCAGGCCGGCTATTACCAGCTGGCGGGGCTTTCCAGTCACGTCTTCCCCTATGATGAACCCCATGAGAGCGCTTATCAGACCCGTGCGCGATCCGACGCGACGGGACTGTTCGCGATGGGCACCTTCTCAAATACAGGCGTGGCCCATCTCGACTATTCGCTCGATTATCTGCTCGATCTCGGCGTGGAGAGGGTCCAGGCCGCGCGCCAGCCGCTGATCGAGCGGGTGCGCGCGGAGCTGACCGAGCGGGGTTTCCACCCGCTGACGCCGGACGACAGTACCGGTCCGCTGATAGCGTTTGCCTACGAGAATGCGCGCGCGCGCCTCGGGCCAGGCTTGCGCGAAGCAGGTGTCGAGATATCGCTCAGCCAGCACCGTTTCCGGGTATCGCCATCGGTGTTCAACACGATGGATGATATCGAGATGCTGCTGGAGGCGCTGGCGTGACAGCGCCGGTTTTCCTCGACGCGCGGCAGGTGAGCGGGCGTCTGTCGCTGGAGATATGTACCGGCCTGATGCGTGAGGCGATGCAGGCCTTGTCGGGTGGCGAGGTTGAGCAGGCCTTGCGCAGCTTTCTCAAACTCGGCGAAGGGTGCACCTTCGCGCTGATGCCGGCAGGGTTTGTGCCTGGAGGACCGTTCGGCGCCAAGCTGGTCAGCGTCTTTGCCGATCCGGACCATCCCGGACGGCGCACCCATGAAGGGCTGGTCATTCTGTTTGACGGACAAAGCGGCGCGCCGGTGTGCGTGGCCGATGGCGGGGAGGTAACGCGTATCCGCACTGCTGCATCCAGCGCAGCAGCCACCGATGCGCTGGCACGTCCTGATGCGTCTCGTCTTGCCATCTTTGGCGCGGGCGCGCAGGCCCATACCCATGCCCTGGCCATCACCCATGTGCGAAAGCTCGAGCAGATCATCATCTGGGGCCGGGACGGCGGCCGGGCCGGGGCCCTAGCGGCGCGTCTTGCAAGCGAGTTGAACATCGATGTGGTGGCCGAGCCTGATCCGGCACGCGCCGCAGTGGCGGACATCATCTGCACTGTGACGGCTTCAGCAGAGCCGGTGCTGAAGGGTGAATGGATCCGGCCCGGCACGCATGTAAACCTTGCCGGATCGAGCGGCCCTCATGCAGCCGAGGCGGACAGCGCTCTGGTAGCCGCCGCACGCTTCATCGCGGACCATCGCGAGCATGTTCTGGCGCATGGGGGCGAGTACCTGCGCGCGCGTGAAGCGGGCCTGATCGGTGATGGTCACATCGCGGCGGAGATCGGGGAGGTTTATGCCGGGACGCAAGCCGGACGGACCCGCCCAGGGGATATCACCATCTACAAATCACTGGGCCATGCCGTGCAGGATCTCGCGGCTGTGGCGTGGCTCTATAACGACATGAAAGCAAGGGGAGAGGGATGAGCGAAACCGGCCTGAAACAGGGCGTCGGCCTGTTCTCTGTTGTGGCGCTAGGGCTTGGCATGGCGGTCGGAGTTGCCGTGTTCTCGGTCATGGCTCCGGCTTCTGCGTTGGCGGGGCCTGCGCTCTTGCTTGCGGTGCCGCTGGCCGCGATCCCGGTTTTTATCATCGCGCTCTCCTACGCCTTCATGGGTTCGGCCCTGCCGACAGCCGGGGCCTCGTATGAGTGGCCACGCCGTTTCGTCTCGCCAGCTTTCGGCTTCATGATCGCCTGGCTGCGCATTGCAGGCAGTGTCGGGGCGATGCTGGTGCTCTCTCTGGTGCTGGTGCGCTACCTCTCCATGATCGTGCCGCTGCCCTTGCGCACCACCATGTTCGCGATCTTCGTTGTGGTTTTTGTCCTGAATTTCTTCGGGGTAGGCATCGCTGCGCGGGCACAGGGCTTCCTGATAGCCGCGATCATCGCCTTTTTCCTCCTGTTCGGTGGCTGGGGCATGACGGCCATCGAGTTCGAGGCCTTTACGCCCTTCACCCCGTTTGGCTGGGCGGGCGTGCTGGCGGCTGTACCGGTGCTGGTAGGCCTGTTTTTCGGGCTGGAGGCCGCTACCGAGATGGGCGACGAGGTAAAAGATGGCCGGCGCAATATCCCGCTGGGCATCGCCGGAGCGATCATTTCCGCGCTTGTGCTTTATCTGCTGATCGCGGTGGTATCCATCGGCGTCCTCGGTCCGCAGGCGCTGGCCGAAAGCGAAGCGCCGATCCTGGATGCCGCGAATGCCTTCATGGCTGCGCCGCTGGCTGCCCCGCTCGTGATTGCCGCGTCTGTCGCCGCCATCGGCACCTCGCTCAATGCGCTGTGTATGATGTTCAGCCGCTATCTCTTCGCCATGGGTCGGGCGGGGGCTCTGCCCGAGGTGCTGGGCCGGGTCCATCCGCGCTTTGGTACGCCGCACTGGGCGCTGGCCGCCGCATTCTGCCTGTGTGTGCTGGGCCTATTCCTGCCGCTGAACCTGCTTGCGCTGTTCCTGGCGATCAATATCCCGACCCTCCTGAAATATGCCGGAACGTGTCTGGCTGCAGCGAAAGTCGCCGCTGACCACCCAGACCTCTACCGTCAGGCGAGCTTCCGCATGGGGCGCCGATTCACTGTGTTCTGGTCATGGCTGGGCATTGTCGCTTCGCTGGGCGTCGTCGTGATGGGACTAACCGCAGATTGGCGGCCCTATGTGGCGCTCACCGTCTGGGGCCTCATAGGTGCCTGCTATTACATCATCAGCCAGCGCATGAAGGGCGCTTAGCGCAGCGCCCTGGCCAGTGCGCGCATATCGGCATTGAATGCGTCCAGCACCGGGGCATCGCGATACATCATGTGACCGCCCTCATAACAGCGCGTGGTAACGGCTGCGCGGACCAGTTCGCTCTGGCGGGCCGCCAGCTCCTCGATACCGGCGCAATTGGCCAGTGAGTCATAGGCGCCTGATGCGACCAGTACCTGAATGGCCGGATTGAGCTCCAGTGCGTCGACAGTGGAGGGCAGGGGCGGGCCGATGCGCGGTGGGCCATCGCCTCTGCGGATCGCTTCTGCGATGGCAGCAGCATACTCCTCTTCGGTGACAGGGCCGGTCGCGTAGTTCCAGCGTGCGCTGGGCGGGCGGGGCGTCTCGCCGCCGGGCGCATAGCCCACGCTCCAGCTTTCCAGCCCAATATAGGGCAGATCAGTGCGGTAATTCAGCCGGTAGCGCAGAT
>JBJHCI010000050.1:0-3175 GCA_050485925.1 Maricaulaceae bacterium | reverse complement strand
GTATCGGCTCGCGCACCGAGGAGGCGCCAGTGGGCGTGTGCGGATCAGCTGTGTTCTGACGCATGTCGAAGACACCGAGCATTGCCTCCCGGCCGCTCAGCAGCGTATCGCGGAAGGCTCGTGTGGTGATGACAAGGCTCTCGCGGCTGATCTGGTCCGCGTCGATCCCGATAAAGTCTGACAGCTCTTCTGCGATGGCGTCCCGCTCGGCTGATGAAAGGGTGTCGATGCGCGCAAGGGCAGGCGCGTAGCGCTCCCTGACCCAGCGCTCTGCATTGGTCAGCACCTCATCCAGCGTTTCGCCCACAGAAGGGTCTGAAAGGCCGTAGTGGAAGGCCGTCCGGGCAAAGCCGATAACCCGTAACGCGTCGATCAGCACGCTGTCACCGTCCTCCACGCGCAGGCCGGACCCGCCGGAGATCAGTGAGAGTGCGCCCACCGGAATACCCCGTTCTTCCAGCTGATAGGCAACGCTGGCCACGCGGATCGCCCCCCAGCTTTCGCCAGCCAGAATGATCGGGGAATCCAGCGCCTCATTGCGCAGCCGCCACGCCCGGACGAACTCGGTGGCCGAGGCGATATCGCCCAGCGTGCCATAGAACTCATCACCGTACTCTGCGCGTGCAGGGCGGCTGAAGCCGGTGCCGATCGGGTCTACGAACACCAGATCCATTTCGCTAAGCCAGCTATGCGCGTTGGGCGCCAGAGCGCCGTCTTCAGCGCGGTACGGGCCTGCAGCCTCGAAATGCAGGATGGTAGCGGGAGCGCCCGGCCCGCCATTCCAGACGAAGGCCACGGGGCGGCCCGGATCGCCGGGCACACGGTAGGCGACATAGAACATGTAGCCGCGCGCATTGCCTGTCTCGACATCGCGAATGGCCAGCCGACCGGCATGGGCGGTATACTCAAGGCGCAGATCGCCCGCCTCCAGCGTATGGCGGGTTTCGACCACGCTTTCATCGGCTTTGGCCGCCGCGCCATGAACCAGCATGAGCGCCGTGCCCGTCAGCGCCAGAGCGCGAATGCGGTGATACGCGACAGAGTCTTCAGACAGTGCCATGGCCGGTTCTCCTCCCATGCGATGTGCTGAAACGAGGCTATCGCCCCGGAGACGGCATGTTTATTTAAATGAAGCATCACGCCATGTGCCGGAGCGGCAGCTCTATGCGTGCGGGTGCGTGGACAGTGCGCGTTTGCCCCGGTTTGCAGGTGCGCTGATGCGCACTCGCCAGCTTTGCTGGATGATTTTGGCAAGAATTGCCCCGCCTCATACGTAGTCTATGGGCAAGCGATTAGCTTTTCCGGGAGTTCCGTCATGGCCCTTCTTCGCGTCACGCTCCTTGCGCTGGCCGTGCTGGCCGCAGGCCTTGCACATGCCGGTGAAGTTGAACTGTTGTCCACCAGCCGCACCGTTCACGAAGGCATCTTCAACGGCGAGTCCGTGCATTACACCGCGCTGCTTGAAGAGCGGCGCTACAGCGTGGAGGGCGCGCTGGCGGGTCAGTTCGTCACAGTCAGCTATGTGCGCGAGGACGTGGCCGATCCGGCAAGCCGTCCGGTCATCTTCCTGTTCAATGGCGGTCCGGGTGCTTCCACCACGCCTCTTCATTTCAGCGCGTTTGGACCAAAGCGGCGTACCGGCACGGACGACGAAGCGGTGATGTACGACAACCAGCACTCCATACTGGACGCGGCTGACTTGGTATTCATCGACCCCGTCGGGACAGGCTATAGCCGTCTTGCGGACGGCGCGGAGCAGAGCCTTGTCTGGTCGCGCACAGGCGATGCGGTATCGGTGGCAGCTTTCATCCGCGACTGGCTGGCCCGTCATGGGCGTGAGGCCTCTCCGCGCTTTCTGCTCGGCCAGAGCTATGGTACGGCCCGCGCTGCGGAGATCCACCGCGTCGACCCCGAGCTGGAGTTTGACGGGGTGATGCTGTTTGCGCTGGTGCCGGGGCCACGACCCGGTCCGCTGGGGCCGATGACGGCGCTGCCGACCATGGCCGCCACCGCCTGGTATCACGGACGGGCTGGCCAGCATCATGACAGCGTGGAAGCGGTCTTCGAAGAGGCGGTGGAGTTTGCGCGTACCGATTACGTGCAGGCCCTGATACGCGGCGCGTCACTGCCCGTCGAAGAACGCTGGGCGATGGCCGAACGTGTCGCTGCCCTTACCGGCCTGTCTGCCGACCTGGTCGAAGAGAATAATCTGCGCCTGGATAATCGTACCTTCATGCTGAACCTGCTGGGGGATGAGGGGTTGCGCACCGGCCAGCTGGATTCCCGCGCTACGCGTTCGCTTGATGCGCCGCCCCAGCGTCCGCCCCATGATGATCCGGGTCTGGGCTATGCACCGTCCGATCCTGATCTGTCCGAAGACCTGCCAGGGCTTCTGGAGCGTGGCGGCCATGACTCCATCGTGGAGACCTATTTCCGCGATGTGCTGGGCTATCAGGGCGACGAAATCTATGCGGGCCTCAATCTCGATGTGAATAGCGCTTGGGACCATGAGGGCGGCGGTAATGCTGTCGCGCTGCTGGCGGAGGCGATGGAACGCAATCCGCGCCTGCGCGTATTCTGGGTAGCCGGGTATTACGACCTGACAACGTCGGTATACGCCGGGCGCTACACGCTCGATCAGGGAGATATACCCGCGGACAGGCTGACAGCGGCGTATTTTCCGTCTGGTCACTCTGTCTATGTGGAAACGGTCAATCTGGAACGGCTGTCTCATGCCGTTCGGGACTTCGTAGGCGCGCGCGAATAGCGGTTTATGATGGCCGGTCCGCTCGAGCAAAAATTATTCGCAACAGATTTGTGAATGACGTGTTGCGGTCGCCTATAGCTAATAGCGGGAATAATTCGAAAAGAACTTCTTCTGAACGATGATTATTCTTTGTCGTGAAGGGGAGCGTTTGTGCCTGCGACGCGAGCAGGTGGCAGATGGTCGCTGATAGGACAAGGAAGGGGAGTTTCAATGTCCAGGGATCGCCAGTTTTCGTTCACTGCCTGCCTGCTTGCCGGTGTAGCCGCCATTGCCCTGCCTGCCGCGGGAGTTCATGCGCAGGCCGCACAAACGCAACCCGCCGAGGAGGCCTCCGAGCGCGATGATCGCATCGTGATCACCGGCTCGAGGATCGCCCGCCCCGAGGTTGTCACCTCTGCGCCTCTCACC
>JBJHCI010000049.1:0-9453 GCA_050485925.1 Maricaulaceae bacterium | reverse complement strand
TTCCTGACCTGACCAATTTCTACGCCCAGCTGACCAGCATCAAACCCTTCCTGCAGACCACCACCCCGACCCCGCAAGGGGAATGGCGCCAGTCGATTCAAGACCGCGAAAAGCTGGACGGGCTCTACGAGTGCATTTTGTGCGCCTCGTGCTCGACCGCCTGCCCGTCCTACTGGTGGAATTCCGACAAGTATCTCGGCCCCGCCGCGCTGCTGCAAGCCTATCGCTGGATCGCCGACAGCCGCGACGAAGCCACCGGCGAGCGCCTCGATGACCTTGAAGACCCGTTCAAGCTCTATCGCTGCCACACCATCATGAACTGCACCAATGTGTGCCCGAAGGGGTTGAACCCCGCCAAAGCCATCGGCCATATCAAGGAATTGCTGGTCGAACGGCAGAGCTGAGACCGGGCCTTAGCCCAGCGCGATAACCCCGCACTGGCCGCCAAATACTCCGGCATGACCGTCGCGGGCAGCACGGCGGGATGAGAAGAAGCGGGCCGCATCGGCAAAGGTACAGGCGCGGATACGGCTGATCCGATCCGCCTTCACACCGGCACCAGCGAGCTGGCGAAACACCGCCTCGGCAACGTCCAAACCGGCTCCGCCTTCGCTGTCACGCGGACCGATAAGGGCATCATCCAGCGCGCCAAAGAGGGTCTCGAACGCGTCGAGCACTTCAGGCCCGACGCGGTAATTTTCCTTCGAGATGGCCGGGCCGATGGCCGCGCGCAGCCCCTCAGCCCTGGTACCATAGGCCTTGCCCATGGCTTCGATTGTAGCGTGCGTGATCTCCTTCACCGTGCCGCGCCAGCCGGAATGGACCGCGCCGATGGCTCGGGCTTCCGGGTCATACAGGAGAACCGGCACGCAATCGGCGACCTGCGTGCACAGCGCGAGTCCAGGCACATTGGTGATCAGCGCATCGCCATCGCCCGCCGCCCAGGTGTCCGGCCAGTCATCGACCCTGATCACCCGCGCACTGTGAACCTGATTGGCAAAGACGAGGCGTTCCAGTCTCAGCGCGCGGGCCACACGCGCCCGGTTCTCGGCGATATGGTCCTTCTTGTCGCCGCGCGACCAGGTGAGGTTGAGGCTCGCATACGGCCCCTCGCTCACCCCGCCCGAACGCGTGGTGAAAGCATGGATGAGCCCGTCTCCAACAAGGCTGTCTGCGTAGAGAAACTCCAGATCACTCACCTGCCTGCCCCGCCTTACAAAAATCCAGCCCGGCCATCGGCAAGGTCATAGCCCTCACGCGCCTCGCTGATAGAGGCCAGCATGGTATGAAACGCATTCCAGTCATCGTTTTGCGCAATCGGTGCCCACAGCCCTTCCACCTCTTCGATGACCATGTGAACCGGGTTCTCACGTGCAAAATAGCCATGGGAGAGGCGCTCAGGGCGATGGGCCGAGCGCGCCCTGAGGCCTGCCAGCGCCTCCGCGAAGGCGCTCATCGAATACGCCCATGCGCGTGGGCCCGCCATGGCTCTGGCTTCAGAGGCCATGCCACCAAACCAGTCAAAGATAACCGCTTCGAAGGGCAGCTGGCTTTCCCGCATGAAGTTGAGGAAGGCCGTGATGAAGGCCTCGTCCGATGTCGCATTCAGCGGCTCAAGGCCGAGTCGTCTGAGCCAGGCTTCATGGATGGCGGAGCGATAGGCCGCCGGAAAACTCATCAGCGCTTCGATCAGGCTCTTTTCTTCGCCTATCAGGGTGAGGCACCCTGCCAGCTGTTCGAGCGCCCACAGCACGCTTTCGGGCTGGCGGCCATAGGCATAAAGCCCCGTCTCATCGAAATAGGCCGCCGTGAAGCCCATCTGGAAGCTGGGCAGGAAGCGCCACGGGCCATAGTCGAAACTCTCCCCCGTCACGACGAGATTATCGGTGTTGAGCACGCCGTGGACGAAACCCGCCGCCATCCACTCGGCGCACAGCCTGGCTTGCGCGGCACAGACCGCTTTAAGGAATTTCGCGGCGCGCTCCGCTGTTTCCCCGCCCGCCGCCTCGGGGTGGAAGTGCGCAATCGCATAATCCATCAGCGCTCCGATGAGGTCCGGTCGGTTGAAATAGGCATGGCGCTGGAACATGCCGATGCGCACATGGGAGTGGGAGAGCCGCGTCATTACCGCAGAGCGCGTCGGGCTCGGCTCATCACCCCGGTGCAGCTGTTCGCCCGTCTCGTAAACGGCAAAAATCTTTGAGGTATTCACCCCCAGCGCTTCGAGCATTTCTGCGGCGAGGATTTCCCGCACGGCGCCTTTCAGCGTCAGACGGCCATCGCCCGTGCGTGAATAGGGCGTCTGGCCGGAGCCCTTGGTGCCAAGATCGAGCAGGCGACCCCGACGGTCGCGCAGCTGCGCATAGAGGAAGCCTCGTCCATCGCCGATCTGCGGGTTATAGCTGCGGAACTGGTGGCCATGATAGCGCAGCGCCAGCGGCGCCTGGAGATTGTCCGGCAAAGGTTCGAAACGGTGGAAATGCGCCGACCGGGCTGCGTCATCAAGGCCGGAAAGGCCTACCTCCCGGGCCCAGCGCGCATTCCAGTAGCGCGGTATCGCGGACGGGAAACCCGCCGGCTCCACCGCGTCGGCAAACTCTGCGCCAAGGGCCGCGAAAGCGGGGTCTGGCTGATAGCGGCTGTTACTCATGCCAGCCCTTTTGCCAGTGCACGGGCGGCCTGCACAATGGCCTCTACCGCCTGTGGCAAGATACGTGTCATGTTCAAAAAGCCGTGGGGCACTGTCTTAATCTCCACCCGCTCCACCGGCACGCCGAAGGCCGCGAGGCGCTCCGCATAGGCCTTGCCCTCATTGACCAGGGGGTCCAGTTCAGCCGCAAGAATGAAGGCAGGTGCCACGCCTTTGAGATCATCGGCCAAAAGCGGGGAGACGCGCACATCCTTTTTATCATCGGGGCTGCGCAGATAGGAATGGCGGACCCGATGCAGAATCTCGCGAGAGAGCAGCGGGCCTTCCTGCCAGGGCTGGCGAGCGCGCTCTATCTCAATCAGCTGTAGAAGCGGGTAGAGCAATAGCTGGAAAGCGACTTGACCGCGCCTGTGTTGAGCAATGACGGCAGCAAGATTGCCACCGGCGGAATCCCCGCCCACCGCCAGCCGATCGGGTGAAAAGCCGTGATAAGCAAGTGCGCCATCATATACCGCATCGAACGCGGCCAATGCGTCATTCACCGCTGCCGGAAACGCGTGTTCGGGCGCACGCCGATACTCTACCGATACCACACGCACACCCGAAGCAGCGGCGAGACGTTGGCACAGGGCGGCATGGGTCTCGATATCGCCTGTGACGAACCCGCCGCCATGAAAATAGACCAGTCCCGCGCCGTTATCGGCGGCATCAAAGGGCCGCCAGACGCGCGCTGGCAACGGCGTCGAGGGACCCGGCAGGGTAATGTCCTCGATCTCCGCCACACCCGGCGGCTCGAGCTCGGTGATCGCCACTGCACGGCGCAGGGCCTCACGCATGCCGGGCGCGGTGCGCTCGGGCGTAAACATTGCGGCGAGGTCCGCGAGAGCTTTTTCCGGGGTTATCATCGCCCGCCATAGTTCAGGGCGGACCGGGCGCGGCGCAAGTGCGAACTGCGTAGGGCTCCCGTCTAATGCAACCGGATCGCACCGCTGCGCTCTATGCGGCCTTCGAGCGCGTCCACGATTTCGCTGCGGAGCGCCTTCCAGGCTTCAGCGGAGGCCAGCTCTCCCTTCTCTTCCAGCTCCTCAACAGCAAGGTCCGCATAGCCCAGAGCCCGCGCGCCATGCCGGTCCACCAGGGTGAATGCGATCTGGCGGATATCGTCCGGCGTGATGCGTGAAGGACGGGCAGGCAGGAGGGTGGCCATCGGTAATCTCACAGGAAGAATGTTAAAGCAGATGCAGACCCGCACAGCTCTGCAAGGACAGGACCATCTAGCATTCATTCAAAGCACTGATATATATGTATTATTTTTCAGAATACCTGATCCGGACAGAGGCAAAATCCGCCCTTTGGCCGATTTTGCCGGGCAGTTCCGGCAAGCAGCGCCGTCATGCAGGCCCTGCCATCAACCTGCCGCGTTCATCGCCCATACAGGCAGGCCAAGCCATGGAAAAGACTGGTCCGGTCCGCTATCTTTGACGATGGCCCGAATGCGGAGATTATTGACATGAAAGTCAGGCTCGCCACCGCCCTTGCCCTGATGCTTGCCGTCCCGGCCATTCCGGCCAGCGCGGACAATGACACCAGCAAGCGGCTGGACAATGGCGCGGGCATGAATACCCCGCCTGCTGGTCTGCTGGTGCAGTATTCCGGCTCCCTTTTTATGATTCCGGTTGCCAATATCGCCATCAACGCGGTCTGGCCGGGCGAGACTTATTCAGCAACCGCGACCTTCCGATCCGGGGGGCTCTTGCGCTGGTTTGATGACACCAATATCGAGGCCGGCGTTTCGGGCTACCTGAAGGACAATGAGCTTATTCCCTGGCGATACCAGCACCTCAACCATGCCAGCGGCACCGGCCGGATTGTCGGCATCGATTTCGTAGACGGTCGTGCCGTGCCGGACGTGAACCCGCCCTTCGGCTCGATGGGCGATCCACCCGCTAGCGATGCGGATCGGGAAGGCGCGGTAGATCCGATATCCGGCATTCTCAGCATGATGCTGGCCAGTCCGGCGACGGCCAATGGCGAGATCTGCGAGGGCAGAGTGCCGATCTTTGACGGGCGGGCCCGCTATAATCTGCGCTTGGAAAACGGGGGGATGTCGGAGGTCTCCACCAGCGCCTATAGGGGTGAGGCCGTGCTTTGCAGGGCCTATGTGGAACCGATAAGCGGCTATGAAGACGGCAAGCGCCCGACCGAGGAGGATACCCGTCGTCCGGTCACCATCTGGCTGGCACCGGTGGAAGGCGTCTGGGTACCGGTGCGCTACCGGGCCAACACCCGTATCGGCAACCTGACCATCAATGCGGTGCGCCTGACCGTGGATAACGGCTAGTCGAGCCGCGGGTTCAATGCCAATCGATCAAGGACCCGCAGCAAGAACTTGCCGCGGGTCCAGAGACCACCCGCTTCGCTAAGCAGGGCCGAGGCGGCCAGATGCGCATCGACATAGCCGATGCCGCTGCCCTACGGACTGTACAGGCCGATAAAGCGGCGTATCTCTGCATCCACAGTGACAGGTATCGTCGGACGATTCTCCAGATCGTCCAGTGTGGCAGCGCGCTCACCAGTACCGGCGAGCCCGGCCGCCTCCTCCACAACCGCATCATCAAGCCAAGCGCGGTGCGCACGGCTGAAATCTCCCGACCGTATCAGATCATGTGCATACCCATGCCTGCCATAGCCCCTTAAACCGCCCGGCAACGCGGCCTATCTTGAAGGCAAGGCAAGGAAGCACCGCCATGTCCCATCAGGCGCCGATTACCGCGGTTCTCGGACCGACCAATACGGGCAAGACCCATCTGGCCCTCACCCGCATGCTGGGACGATCCTCCGGTGTGATGGGCCTGCCTTTGCGCCTTCTGGCACGCGAGCTCTATGACCGGGTAGTGAAGGCCAAAGGCGTGGGCGCAGCCGCGCTGATTACCGGGGAGGAAAAGATCGTTCCCAAAAGCGCGCGCTATTTCCTGTGCACGGTGGAAGCTATGCCGCTTGGCATGCGCCCGGCCTTCCTCGCGATTGACGAGATTCAGCTCGCCGCTGATCCGGACCGGGGCCATGTCTTCACCGATCGTGTCCTCAATGCGCGCGGAAGCGAAGAGACCATGCTGCTGGGCGCTGCCACGATGGCACCCATGCTCTCCCGGCTGGTGCCCGATGCCCGCCATGAACAGCGCGAGCGTTTCTCCACGCTCAGCTATACCGGCCCGAAGAAGCTCGCCAAGCTGCCGCGACGGTCGGCCATTGTCGCGTTTTCAGCAGAGGACGTATACGCCATTGCCGAGCTGATCCGCCGCCAACGGGGCGGGGCCGCGGTGGTAATGGGGGCGCTCTCTCCGCGCACCCGCAATGCGCAGGTTGAGCTCTACCAGTCCGGCGAAGTCGATTATCTCATCGCCACAGACGCCATCGGCATGGGGCTGAACATGGATGTGGACCATGTCGCCTTCGCCGCCCTGTCCAAATTCGACGGCCATCGCCGCCGGCGCCTCAGGCCCGACGAAATAGGCCAGATTGCAGGGCGCGCCGGCCGCTTCCGCTCGGACGGCACGTTTGGGGAAACGGGTGATGCCCGGCCCATGGACGCCGAAACAGTGGAAGCGGTGGAGAACCATGAGTTCGAGCCGGTGGGATCGCTCATCTGGCGCAATAGCGCGCTGGATTTCTCCAACCTCGCCGCCTTGCGCAATTCGCTGGCGGCCCCTTCAGGTATGAAGGGGCTGGAGCGGGTGCGCGGCGCGGTGGACGAGCAGGTGCTCGAAACCCTAGCCCGCGACCCTGATATTCAGGACATGGCCCGCGCACGCGGCGGGTTGGAGCGGTTGTGGGATGTGTGCCGCATCCCCGATTTCCGCAAGACAACGCCGGACGAACATGCCCGCCTTGCCGGGCGGATCTATACATATCTGATGAGCCGGGAGGGCGTGCTGCCCGATGCCTGGCTTGAGGCCCAGCTGGCGCGCGTATCGAAGCCGTCGGGCGATGTGGATATGCTGTCCCAGCGCCTCGCCCATGTGCGCACCTGGGCCTATGCCGCCAACCGTGCCGGCTGGACGCGTGATCCGACCTACTGGCAGGCCCGCACCCGCGAGGTGGAAGACACTTTGTCCGACGCCCTTCATGAAGCGCTGATGAGCCGGTTCATCGACCGGCGCACCAGCGCACTGGTCAAGGGCCTGCGCGAGAAGGCCGATCTGGCCGCTGGTGTGGACCATGCCGGCGAAGTGACAGTAGAGGGCCATTTCGTCGGGCGGCTTAAAGGGCTGAGCTTCAGCCCGGATGCGGCAGCGACCCCGATGGCCAAGCGCGCTGTCACCGGCGCGGCCCTTAAAGCCGTGCGGCCGGAAATCAATCGCCGCCTTGGTCTGCTGGCGCGCGCCAAGCCGGAAGAGCTTGCGCTGGAAGACACAGGCGTCCTCCTCTGGCAGGGCGGACCGGTCGCCCGCCTTGCCGCCTCGCCGGACCCGCTAAAGCCCGCGATAAGCCTCATCGGTGGCGAGCTGGGCGCCAATGAAGCAACCGCCCGCGCGATCGCCCGGCTTGAGGTCTTCGTGGCGGAGGACACGGCTACACGCCTGAAACCGCTCCTTGCCTTGCGCGAAGCGCTGGATCAGGACCGGCTGGACGGGCTGGCGCGCGGGATTGCCTTCCGGCTGGTGGAGGCAGGCGGCGCCACGCCCCGCGCACCACTCGCGCAGACTCTTGCCCAGCTCTCCACAAAGGAGCGGCGACAGCTGCGCGCAGCGGGTGTGCGCATAGGTGAGTATTCAGTGTTCGTTCCTGCGCTTCTCAAACCCTCCGCAGCGGCACTGAATGCGTTATTGCGTGCAGTTCACAAGGGAGATGCCGGGCTCCGCTTCGCCCCATCGCCTGGCCGGGTCAGCCTGCCCTCCCCTGACTCACTGAGCGAGAATGACCTTGCCGCCGCAGGTTATCGTCGTTGCGGCACGCTGGCTGTGCGCATCGACATGCTCGAACGCCTCGCAGACCTGATCCGCGACGCCAGAAAATCCCACAGGCGCAGCTGGTTTACGCCCTCGACTGAGATGACGGCGCTGCTGGGTTGCACCCCCGAGGCGCTGGAGGAAGCGTTACGCGCACTGGGCTATCGGCGCGTTCAGAAGCAGAGCGTGGACAGCCCGGCCTTCTGGGCGGCCAGGGCCCGCCAGCCCCGTCCGGCAACCACGGAAACGCCCGCACCCAAGCCCGCCGCAACGCCCTTTGCCGCTCTGGCCGGGTTGCAGCTGCGCCCCGCCCCGCCTGCCCGCCCGGCAGGGGGCCGCAAGAGTGCACGTACGCGCCGCCGCAAGGCGCCGCCCGCATGAGCGAAGCCCGCCAACGTGTGGATGTCTGGCTGTTCCAGGCACGCTTTGTGAAATCGCGCGCGCTCGCGGCCCGCTTCGTCTGCGATGGACAGGTGCGCCTGGAGCGGGCCGGCCTGGTCTCGCGGCTGGAAAAGCCTGCCCACCCCGTGCAGCCTGGCGATATTCTCAGCTTCGCCCATGGCGGCTTGATCCGCAGGGTGGAGATAAAAGCGCTCGGCACACGCAGGGGCCCCGCCGCCGAGGCGCGCCTGCTCTACGATCTTCTTTGACACAGACCCGCGGGACGCACCGCCGCAATTGACAAATGCCAGGCGCAGTTCCATGTCGCTGGTGCCCGCCCTGACCTGAAAGCCCGCAAGCCGCACCTATGACCTATATCGTCACCGATGCCTGCATTCGCTGCAAGTTCACCGATTGCGTGGAAGTCTGCCCCGTGGACTGCTTCTACGAGGGTGAGAACATGCTCGTCATCCATCCGGATGAGTGTATTGACTGCGGTGTGTGCGAACCGGAATGCCCAGTAGAGGCTATCAAGCCTGATACTGAAGATGACAATGACGGTAAGTGGTTAGCATTGAACGCAAAGTATGCCGCAGAGTGGCCAAACATCACCAAGCGCAAAGACGCACCCGCTGATGCGGCGAAATTTGAAACCGAAACTGGAAAGTTGGAGAAATACTTCTCTGACAAGCCGGGGTCAGGCGATTAACCTTGTGTTTACTTGAGAAAATCTTTCTTTAACGCTTCGCAAACGCAGCAATTGAAATTCTGTCACGTTTATGTTAGCTTAACATTCTTCGATAACCGCGCTTTTGCGGGCCCGTCAGGGAAGCTGCGTTGATCTGATCTCTCGTCTTTATGCTGTCCACCCGGTTTTCCGGTAGGGACGCTTATTGACGGTTTTTCAGCGCCCTGACTGCCCACTCAAGGCTGGCCAAGAGAGTGTCGATGACCAAGAAAACCGCCAATGATAACAAGACCTTCAAAAAAGGTGACTACATCGTTTACCCGGCTCACGGCGTTGGCCGGGTAACCGGGGTGGAGAAGGAAGTCGTCGCAGGCTTCGATATCGAGGTCTATGTGGTGTCCTTCGAGCAGGACAAGATGACACTGCGCGTGCCCAGCGCGAAAGCGCTGGCCTCCGGCATGCGCCCCCTGGCCAATGACAAGGTGCTGGCCGACGCGCTGAAAACCCTGCGTGGCAAGGCCAAGGTGAAGCGTACCATGTGGAGCCGTCGTGCCCAAGAATACGAAGCCAAGATCAATTCCGGCGACCTGATCTCTATTGCTGAAGTCGTACGCGACCTGTACCGGCACGAAGACCAGCCCGAGCCCTCCTATTCGGAGCGCCAGCTGTTTGAATCCGCGCTGGACCGGATGGTGCGCGAAGTGGCCGCCGTGGAGAAGGTGGACCGCGAGAAGGCTCTGGAAATCCTCTCTTCCTCGCTGCAGAAGAAAGCCGCCTGACCAAGG
>JBJHCI010000048.1:0-9585 GCA_050485925.1 Maricaulaceae bacterium | reverse complement strand
ATGAGCCTGACCTCCACCATCTGGCCGGAACCTGCCTGCGCCTCAAGCTTGGCCGGGGCAAGCAGAGCGGCCACGAACGCCGCCATCAGAAGGGTCAGTCTCAACACGCCTCGTCTCCCATGTCCGCCATGCCGCCCGGCACAGTCAGGCAGTGCTAACGGTTTGTGCGAATGATCATATAACCAAGCTGTCCGGACGGAGCGAGCGCGATGACGGGCTTGTGATCGGCAACCGGATGAACGACAAGGCAAAACGGCAGCTCCGGGGAGCTGCCGTTTGCAGGGTCACGTAAATGGCTCGTCCGTTCGGCTTAGGCCTCGGCGGGCGGCGGCGTGACACCCCCGCCAGCGGTCCCGCCCTGACGCGCCGCAGCGCGAGCGAGAACGAGATCCCAACGCGCCATGGACAACATGTGCGCATAGACGGCGCCCAGTACGGTGCTGTCACGCATCTCTGCCAGCTTCTCGCCTGAAAGGGCGCGCAGCTTCTCGTGGGAAATACCCCAGTACGTGGCAACCACTTGCGGCTCGCCCACCGGCTGGCCCTTGGCGTCGCGCGGCTGGAAGTTGGTGGTCTGCTCTTCAAACAAGCCCAGCTCGTTCAGCTCGGCCACCGCACGCGTTGTGTTGGCCGCATCGGCTTCATAGCGTTGCACGAACTCCATGGCACCCTGAACGAACGGAGTAAGCTGGCCCTGCTCGTCAAAGAAAGGCTCATCCGGCGTGTCCGACATCAGGTGCGAACCAGCGTCCACGCACAGGGTGAAGCGCTCCTGCTCCTCGGTATGGACGGCAGCGACGAACGGGTAGCGGCGCACAAAAGCCGGCAGGTAGGAGAAAGGCTCGAACTCACCGGACTTGGGGTCAACGAACAAATTCATACCCGGCTGCAGGCCCATTACGGCCACCGGCACACGGGCATTACCAAGGAAGATGATCGGGAATGACCCGCTCGCCTGGGCAAACTCACCCAGCGTGATCGGCACGAAATGAGTTTCGTTCAGAAAATCAAACGGACGGTTCCCGTACTTCAGGCCCTTACCCTTATGGGTTTGCGCGTTAAGCGGTTCAGGTTTTTTGTAGAGCGGCAGGGTGCCCTGGATCTGGGGCGCGCCGGTAGCGGCATCAGCCATTTAAATTCCCCCTGGAAATTGGTTCGAGGCTTGTTAGCGGAGGCGGCTGGTCAAGGCAACCTGCCCCCGCACGTTCACCCGTGCAGCAAGGCGTGTGCCAGCGCGGCCCATGTGCGGAAGGTCTCGCCCAATCAGAAACTTCGCTATACATAAGCCCCATGGCACAGGTATCGCAAACCACCAGCACCAAGCTTCGACGCGCAGAAGCTGACTGCGCGGCCCGAGGGCTGGCGCTTACGCCCCTGCGCAGGCGGGTGCTGGAACTGCTTCTGGAGGCGGAAGGCCCGGTCAAGGCGTATGACCTGCTGGCCATCCTCAAACCTGATGGCAGCGCCCAGCCGCCCACCGTGTACCGGGCTCTGGACTTCCTGACTCAGGCCGGTCTCGCCCACAGGGTGGAGGCGCTCAACGCCTATCTGGCATGCGTACACAGCCATGATGGTGAGGTAGCAGAGCTGTTCATCTGCGAGCAGTGCGGCAAGGTGATTGAGAAGCATCGCGAGGTGGTCGCCGAACAGGCACCCGACGGCTTCAGGATCGAACGCTCCGTGATCGAACATTATGGTCGGTGCACCGAGTGCCGGTGAGCGACCTTGGTTCGTGACTTCGGCGCGCGAAGCGGCCTAGGCTAAACCTCCCCACACATCTGACAGGAACACCCCCATGCAAGAGTTGTGGCGCGGCAATGCCAATGCCTGGGAATGCGACGAGCTGGGCCATATGAATGTGCGCTTCTACATCGCCAAGGCGATGCAGGCCGCCGCGCGCCTTTCCGAGCGCGCCGGCATGCGCGGCGCCTTCTGTGCCGATGCGACCGCCACGCTGATCGCGCGCACAGTGCAGGTGCGTTATCTCGCCGAGTGCCATGCCGGTGTGCCGCTAGTGATACGCGGCGGGGTCAGCGCAGTCGGGCCGGGCAGCGCCGACTTTGCGCTAGTCATGGAACACACTGCCAAGGGCGTTCCGGCGGCCAGCTTCCTTATCCGGTTTGATCATGCCGATCCACGCTCGGGCCGTCCGTTCGATTGGTCACAGCGGCTGTTGGCAGGGCTTGAAGCGCTAAAGATCGATCCGCCAGCGGAAATCACTCCGCGCACGCTGAGCGACGCCGCGCCGCGCCATGATATCTCGATGAAGAATGCCGACGCGCTGGGCATGGCCGTCACCGGGCTCGGACGGTTCGGGCCGGAGGACATGGACGTGTTTGGACGGATGCGTCCGGAGGCGGCCATCGGCAAGACGTCCGACAGCGTAATCCACTTCAAGGACGGGTTTCCGGAGGAATGGGCCGGCCATGATGGCGATAGCGGCCTGACGCTGGGCGGGGCGCTGCTGGAAGCACGCATCCATATCCGTCGCTATCCGCGCGCGGGGGAAGGCTATCTGATGCGCTCCGGCCTTATCGGCGCCAATGCCAATGTGCGCTCGCTTGTCCACTGGATGCTCGACCCGGCCAGCGGTGAGCCGCTCTGGTCCATCGAAGGCGTGGCCTGCATGATGGATCTGAACGCCCGGCGCCTGTTCAAGACACCGCCAGACCGGCTTGCCGAGCTGCAGGGCCGGGTGATCGAGGGCTTGACCGTCTGATCGCTCAAACGCGCTTCAGCGCCTCTTCCACCACGCGCTCTGCCGTGATGCCGAAGAATGCGTAGAGCTCTTCGGCCGGAGCAGATGCGCCGAAGCCCGTCATGCCGACAAACCCGCCCTCGCGGCCGATGATGGCGTCCCAGCCCCAGCGGATCGCGGCTTCCACTGCAACGCACGGCACACCCGCTGGCAGTACCGAGCTGCGATAGACCACGTCCTGCGCCAGGAAACGCTCCACGCACGGCATGGAGACCACGCGGGCGGAGATTCCCTTCGCCTTCAGGAGATCGCTTGCCTTTACGGCCAGCTCAACTTCCGTGCCGGTGCCGATCAGCACGATCTGCGCACCGCCTTCGGCTTCGCGCAGCACATAGCCACCGCGCGCGGAGAGATTGGCTGAACCATCATCCTCGCGCAGATGCGGCACTTTCTGGCGTGACAGGGCGAGTATGGCCGGGCCGTCAGTGCGCTCCAGCGCACAGGCCCAGCTTTCGGCTGTCTCCAGCGCGTCGCAGGGCCGCCAGGTCTCCACACCGGGAATGGCGCGCAGCGCAGAGAGGTGCTCCACCGGCTGGTGGGTGGGCCCGTCTTCGCCCAGCCCGATGGAATCGTGGGTCAGCACATAGATCACGGGCTGGTTCATCAGCGCCGACAGGCGGATGGCCGGGCGGCAATAGTCAGAGAAGATGAGGAAGGTGCCGCCATAGGGTTTCACCCCGCCGTGCAAGCTCATCCCGTTCATGGCCGCGGCCATGCCGTGCTCGCGCACGCCGTAATGTATGTAGCCGCCGGAGAAATCATCCGCATTGATGATGGCCTGAGACCCTGCCTTGGTGAGATTCGAGCCCGTCAGGTCCGCCGAACCGCCAATGAGACCCGGATAGCTCGCGGCAATCGCGTCCAGCACCTTGCCCGAGGCCGCGCGCGTGGCGAGCGCAGGCCTGCCCTTCACCACACCAGCGATATGCGCGGCGAGCGCCTTTTGCGCCGCGCCAGGCATGCCGCCGGTCATGCGGGCGATGAAATCATCACGTTTGGCAGACGCCGCCAGCCGCTCATTCCAGCTCTTGCGGGCCTGTGCGCCGCGCCGGCCGGTCTCAGCCCAGTCCGCACGCACACTGTCCGGCACCACGAAGGGACCATGCTCCCAGCCGAGTGCCTTGCGCGCGCCTTCGATCTCTTCGGCGCCCAGCGGCGAGCCGTGCGAACTCGCCGTGCCGGCTTTCTTCGGCGCGCCAAACCCGATCACGGTGCGGCAGGCGATCATCACCGGCCGGTCGCTTTCCTTGGCCTCGTCCAGCGCGGCGTGGATCGCCTTGATATTGTGGCCATCGACGGAAAGCGTCTTCCAGCCCGCCGCTTCGAAGCGCGTCTTGTGATCCACCGTGTCAGACAGCGAGGTCGAGCCGTCGATGGATATCTCGTTGTCGTCCCACAGCACGATGAGGCGGTTGAGCTTGAGATGCCCCGCGATCGAGATCGCCTCTTGGCTGATGCCTTCCTGCAGATCGCCGTCTGAAGCGATGACCCAGGTGTAATGGTCCACCAGATCGTCGCCGTAATGGGCGTTAAGGATGCGCTCAGCCAGCGCCATGCCGACAGCGGTGGAGATGCCCTGACCCAGCGGGCCGGTCGTCGTCTCCACGCCCGGCGTATGGCCGTATTCGGGATGGCCCGGCGTTTTCGAATTGAGCTGGCGGAAATTCTTCAGCTCATCCAGCGTCACGCCTTCCACGCCTGCCAGATGCAGGAGTGAGTAGATCAGCATGGAGCCGTGTCCGGCCGAGAGCACGAACCGGTCCCGGTCCGGCCAGTCTGGGTCGGCCGGATCGAACTTGATGTGCCGGTCCCATAGTACCGCCGCCACGTCGGCCATGCCCATCGGCATGCCGGGATGGCCGGACTTGGCGGCTTCCACCGCGTCCATGGAAAGGGCGCGTATGGCGTTGGCCATGGGTCCAAGGCGGGCGGGATCAGGAGCGCTCATCGGTCGGGCCTTTATCTCAAGCGCGGGGAGATTGCGGGGATTCGTACGCCGCGCGCAGTCTCAAAGCTTGAAGGTGCGTGCCAGGTCAAGGCTCGCACCGTCAAAACGGCTGTGATTGCCCTTCAGCAGGTCGGTCGCCAACAGTTTGCCAAGCTCCACGCCCCACTGGTCGAACGGGTTGAGGCCATAGATCAGCCCCTCGCAGAACACCTTGTGCTCGTGCACCGCGATCAGTGCGCCAAGGCCTTCAGGATCGAGAGCATCGAGCGTAATCACAGAGCTGGCGCGTCCGCCGGGCAGGGTCTTGTGGGCCGCCATGTCGCCGGTGCCGTCATGCCCGTCCAGTAGGGCAGCGGTCTGGGCGACGAGATTGGCCCCCAGCGCCTTCGCGCGCTCATCCCCGCCCGTGTAAAGCGCCTTTACCGCGATGAAATCGACCGGCACTTCGTCCACACCCTGATGGAGCCACTGGAAGAAGGAGTGCTGGATGTCAGAGCCTTTCCCGCCCCAGACCAGCTGACCACCGGAACGGGCCGGCAGCGGCGAGCCGTCCAGCCGCACAGGCTTGCCGAGGCTCTCCATTTCCAGCTGCTGCAGATAGGCGGGCAGAAGCGCCAGACGCGAGGAATAGGCCGCGACGCA
The DNA here is from genome assembly GCA_050485925.1 of Maricaulaceae bacterium. GTDB lineage: Bacteria > Pseudomonadota > Alphaproteobacteria > Caulobacterales > Maricaulaceae > Glycocaulis. The sequence continues at coordinate 4,237 of JBJHCI010000048.1, read as the reverse complement.
GCGCGCCAGAAGGCCCCTACCTGCCCGGTTCCACACATCAATCAGCGCCTTGGCAAGCGGCAGGTTCTCTTGTGCCGGGGCGGTGAGGAAATGGGTGTCGATCTCGCGGGCGCCTTTGAGGATTCTCGCAAACACCTCCGGCCCCAGCGCGATCTCGAGGCACAGACCCGCAGCAGACCAGAAGGAATAGCGCCCGCCCACACCTTCCTCGAAGGGGAAGATGCGCGCCGGATCGACCCCGAACGCTTCCGCCTTGTCCGGCGCGGCGGTGGCAGCGGCAAGGCGCGCGTTGGCGCCCGCTTCACCCAGCTTCTCCACCAGCCAGGTCTTCGCCGCCCGGCCATTCATCAGCGTTTCGGACGTGGTAAAGGATTTCGAGGTCAGGCAGATGAGCGTGGTTTCGGGCATCGCCCCTTCCAGCGCGTCCTCCAAGTCTGCCGGGTCGAGATTGGAGACAAAGCGCAGTTCTACACCCTCGCGCCGATATGCCTTCATCGCGTCATAGACAAGGCGCGGACCCAGGTCCGATCCGCCAATGCCTATATTGACGATACGGCGGACGGGATGACCGTCCAGCACATCCGGTGCGGCGCAGGCTTCGGCAAATGCTGCCGTGCGGGCTCTGGCATCGCGTATCCGCGCGGCAAGGTCCTTGTCAGCAAGCTCTGACGGATCGCGCAGCGCGGCGTGAAGGGCCGGACGTCCTTCCGTGGGATTGACGATATCGCCCGCAAACAATGCCTTGCGGGCCGCATCGAAGCCCGCCTCTTGCGCAGCGGCGAGCAGCGCGGTCATCGCGTCCGCATCAAGGCGCTGATGGCGGGCATCGAGCGCCACCGGCCCGGCCCGCCATTGCAGCGCCGCATCCCGCGCACCGCCCTCACGTACGAGGCTCGCAAGGTCTTCGCCCGCGAGGCGGCGAACATGAAGGGCCAGACCGGATTGAAGTTTCATGACGGTTTTCCTGTCGGCTTTTCCGCAACACAGATCAGGACGGTCAGCCCGTCTTCCTGCTTTGCCGGCACCAGCGGCTCAAGAGAGCGCACGGTCAGCCCTGCTGCTTCCAGCCAGCTTTTCAGCTCGGCGCGTCCAAATCCGAGATGCGCGTGATGATACTCGCTGGCGAACTCCTCAAACCCGTGCGTCTCGAAATCGGCGAGCAATAGCAGCCCGCCCGGTGCCAGCACGCGCGTCCACTCGGCAATCGCGCGCTCCGGGGCGTCGAGATAATGCAATACCTGATGCACCGTGATCAGGTCCGCCGCGCCGGTTTCCAGCGGCAGCGCCGTGGCATCGGCCTGACGCACCAGCCGGTTGACCAACCCCGCCTCGCTCATCTTGGAGCGCGCGACGGTGAGCATTTCACGGCTGAGATCGACACCCATGCCGTCATCGGCCCGGTCAGCGAATATCTCCAGCATGCGGCCGGTACCCGTGCCGACATCAAGATGCAGGCTGAAGCGCCGGCCGGCCGCCGCTTTGAGCATGGCCTCCTCCACCGCTTCCTCGGAGAAGTGCAGCCCCCTGATCCTCGCCCACTGCTCGGCAGCGACCTCGAAATATTTCTGCGCGGTTTCGGCACGCAGGCGGCGCACCTCGTTCAGCCGCGCCAGATCACGGGCGATTTCAGGATCATCACTGCGCGCCATCTCTTCCAGCAACGCGGCAAGGCGCTCACCGACGCGTGAACGGGCCAGGCGGTAAAAAACCCATCCGCCCTCAGGATAGCGTTCGCAAAGCCCGGCATCGGCCAGGAGTTTCAGATGACGGCTGACACGCGGCTGGCTCTGCCCCAGCACCTGCATGATCTCGCTTACCGTCAGCTCCCCGCGCAGCAATAGCGTCACGATGCGCAGCCGCGTGGGCTCGCCGAGCGCTTTGAGCTTAGTGAGCAATTCTGCATGCATGGGCGACAATGATCCTCGCGGGAACGGCGACGCTATCGACTAGCCATTCGGCAGGAAAATGTCGATTCGTGTTCAACCGGCTGCACTTATAGCGGCGATATTCTCTGCCAGATGCGCCGGGCTCGTCGTTGTCATCAGCACGCAGTCGGCAAGCCCGTCCTTCAGTGGATCAGCCAGAGCGCCCGGCATGGCAACGCGCGGCGCAGGCGCTTTGCGAGACCGCAGCGTGCGGATCAGCGTATGGAAATGGGCCGGCTTGCGCGGCCAGCGGATCGGGACAGGTCCCTCTCCCGCTGCCTCGATACCCATAACAGCGATACCCTTTGACCTGGCTGCCTTCAGACGGGCCTTCGCCGCCTCGCCGATGAAGGGATGCACCGGTGCCATCAGCAGCGCGAAGCGCCCGGAATCCAGTGCCGCATCCAGCTCCGCCCCCCGTCCTGCCGCACCCAGATAAGCAAACGCGCCCGCATGCTTCAATGCGTCCAGCCGCTCGAACAATGTCGGGCTCAGTTCTGCCGGATCTGGCCCGTGCAGGATCAGCGCGTCCACACCTTCCACACCAAGACGGGCAAGGCTCGCCCTCACGGACCGCTCAATCGCATCGGGCGAGAAATCGCGGTATCGCCGCGCCAGCCCTGCGCTCATCACACCGGCCTTGCTGGTTATGAACACCTCGGTGCGCGGCAGGACTGTTTTCAGCGCTAAGCCCAGGCGCTTCTCCGCTTCGCCCGCGCCATAGGCCGGGGCGGTGTCAAAGACACGCACCCCGCCCGCGAATGCCTGGCCGGCCAGCGCGGCGCATGCCGTCCCGGGAACGAGGAAGGTTCCCAGCGGCCCCGATATCCCAAGTCCAATTCGTGACGGCAGGAATGGCATAACAAGCACCCTTAGCGTGGTCACCCGATGCGGGACAGACCTTGGGACCGGGTAGCTGTCCGGCGCATGACATGAATATACCACCGAACATCATGCCCCGGACTGATTGCCTCGATAAAAAGACAAACTATTGATTTGATTTTTATATTTTTGCAGACATGCGAGGATTGGAACGCGGTTATCCCCCTTTTCGCCCCTCAGCCGCGTCTGGCTATCCGCTCCACGATGGCAATCGCCGCCGCGATCGCCTCGGATTCGCTCATATCGGTCGTATCGAGTTCGATGGCATCATCTGCCTTCATCAGCGGGGCATCGGGCCGGGCCGCATCGCGCCCGTCACGCTCAAGAAGCTGACTCATCACCTGTTCGAGCGAGACATCATCCCCCCGGCCAACGAGCTCGTTCCACCGGCGCGAGGCGCGCACCTCGGCGCTGGCGGTGACATAAAGCTTCACATCGGCCTCCGGCGCGATGACGGTGCCGATATCGCGCCCGTCCAGAACGGCCCCGCCGGGCTGTCGGGCAAAATCCTGCTGCAGGGCTTTCAGCGCGGCGCGCACGCCGGGATGGGCTGATACAATCGAAGCGGCAGCGCCGGCACCAGCGGTACGGATCGCAGCTTCGTCAATGGTTGATAGATCAAGCGCTCTTGCCGCTGCTTCGGCGGCCTCAGCATCACGCGGATTGCCGCCTGCATCCAGCACCGCCACCGCGACCCCCCGGTAGAGTATGCCAGTATCGAGATGGGGCAGGCCAAACCTGGCCGCCAGCGCGCGGGCGATCGTGCCCTTGCCCGAGGCCAGCGGTCCATCAACGGCGATCAGCATGAAATCAGCCCTTACGAGGCAAGCTTGTCCATCTCGGCGTCCGAAATGTCGAAATTGGCATAGACATTGGCGACATCATCGAGGTCTTCGAGCGCTTCCATCAGCTTCATCAACGTGGCGGCTTTATCGCCATCCACCTCGATCAGATTTTGCGGCTTCCAGATGATGTTGGCAGACTTCGCCTCGCCGAAACGGGCCTGCAGGGCCTCGCTCACCTCGGCCAGCGCGTCGCGGGCGCAATAGATGACGTGTTCGCCTTCTTCGTCCTCGCCCCCCTCTTCATGGGCAACGTCGTCAGCGCCTGCTTCGATGGCAGCTTCCAGAACGGCTTCCTCGTCACCTATAGACGCCGGAAAGCGTATCTCGCCCACTTGATCGAACATGAAGGAGACCGAGCCCGTCTCGCCCATATTGCCGCCATTTTTCGAAAACGCGGCACGCACGTCAGAGGCGGCGCGGTTCTTGTTGTCGGTGGAAGATTCCACGATCAACCCGACACCGCCGGGACCAAAGCCCTCATAGCGGATCTCGAAATACTCCTCGACATCCCCGCCCTGACCCTTCTTGATCGCGCGCTCGATATTGTCCTTGGGCATGGACTGGCCCTTGGCGTTGGCAACGGCC
>JBJHCI010000047.1:0-9626 GCA_050485925.1 Maricaulaceae bacterium | reverse complement strand
AGCGGCTGGAGGGTGTGATATGGGGTTTGCCGAGGCGCGCGCAATTGCGCGCGAGGAAGAAACTGCACGGCGTGTGCGTGAAGCCGCGCGGATTCTGATCACGAAAAGCTCGCTGCAGGCCGTGCCGATGAATGTCATTGGCGCGCTGGGCTTGGGAGCCATGCTGTACGGGTCCGTACCGACCGTACTGCTTGGCTGCTGGGTGGCAGCGATGACTGTCATTTCGCTCCTGCGCCTTTTCTCTCTCAACCGCGCGCGCAAATCGAATACCATACCGACGCCCGGTGAGATGACCGGCTATACGGTGTGTACTGCGTTCGTAGGTGCGCTGTGGGGCGGGGCAGGCTTCATGCTGGGTCCCGATGCATCCATGGCAGCGGTACTAGGTGTCGCGGTCATGATATCGGGCATGTCGGCTGGCGCAGCTATGACGTCGGCAGCCGAACCGCGCTTAGTGCTGGCCTATAATGTGCCCTGCCTGTCGCTGGCGGCGTCCTGGTATATCTCGTTCGGCACCTTTAACGGGTTCGTGCTTGCCTTCATGGTTGCGCTGTTCTTCACGGTAACGACGCGCCTGGCAGCTACCTACCGCAAGAGCCTTGTCGAAACGGTGGAAGCCAACGCCGATCTGGATGAGGCTCGCAAGGAAGCCGATGCCCAGCGCGAAGCTCTGTCCCGTCTGGCCGAACGTCATGAGGCGGCGGCCCGCTCGGCCGAAGACGCTGCGCGCGCCAAGGCGGCGATGCTGGCCAATATGAGTCACGAGCTGGGCGCGCCCCTGAACTCGATATTGGCGCAGACCCAGATGCTGCGGCAAACCACGCTGCCGGCTGAATGCCGCCGCATGGTCGCGCGCATCGGAGAGTCCGGTGACGCGCTGAGCGATCTGGTCTCGGAAATCCTCGACGTGTCGCGCATCGAGGCGGGCAATATGGAACTGCGTCTCGACGATTTCGCGATTGGGCAGCTCCGTGACCGGTTGAGCCGCTTCGGCGAGGCGCGTACCCATGCCAAGGGCCTGAGCTTCTCCATCAACGTATCGGGTGAAACCGGCGGGCATCTGCGTGCCGATCAGGACCGGCTCTGTCAGATGGCGGAAATTTTCATCGCCAATGCTGTGCGCTTTACAGAAGCGGGCGGGGTCGATGTTGCCGTCAACGTGTCCGAGCGCGCAGCAGATGGTGCGGTCAAGCTGCGGGTAGAGGTTCGCGACAGCGGGCGCGGTGTGGCGTCCGCCCACCGCGAGCGCCTGTTCGACAGCTTTGCAGAAGAAGCCGCCAGACCCGGCGCGGGCTCCGGCACCGGGCTCAGCCTGCATCTGGCCAAACGCATGACCGCTATGATGGGAGGCGAGGTAGGCTATCAGCCGGGCGATCCCGGCTCGGTATTCTGGTTCGAAGTGCCGGTCCGGGTGGCAGATCGTCCTGGACGGTATGGCGATGAGCGCCTAGCACTCGCCAATCGCCGCCTGCGCCTTCTGGTCTGCGAAGCAGACCCTGCGCGTCGCGCGGTCCTGCTGGGTTACCTGAAGTCCTTCAACTGCGTGGTGAGCTGTGCGGATACGGCCAGCGACATGGTGGAAGGGCTCGGTGCCGCGGCCTATGACGCGATTGTTCTGGGCCTGAGCATTGGGCCGTACGAGCCTGAGGATGCGGTCCACGACGTCCGCTCGCTGGCTTCCACAGCCTCGCTGACGCCGATTGTGCGTCTGGCGGAGAATCTGTCGGTTCCCGTACAGCGGGCAGGCTCTGAGGTGCTGGTGCGTGCGCCGGTTACGACAGAACCTCTCCTGCAGGCTCTGGAAGAGGCGCTGAGCGAGGATCCGTCCGCGATAGCCTATCTGCGCCGGACTGCATAGGAACGCGCTCTAGGGGCATCCTAGCGGGTTTCCGAGCCTATCCAGGCGAGGAAGCCCGCTGCGCTATTGTCCGCATCCGCATCTAGCGCTAGCACGCAGGGCTCGTCATAGGGGTGCGGGGCGATCAGCCGGTCTCTGACCTCGCCTGCGCGCGCCGGGCTGGTTTTGAACAGAGCCACTGTTTCCGGGCCATCCGCGACCCTACCCTCCCAACGGAAGATCGACCGGCCTGCCGGCAATATGTTGGCGCAGGCAATCAGGCGCTCGTCCAGAAGGGCGCGCGCAGCTTTGGCCGCCGCGTCGCCATCGTCGGGCCAGGTGGTGTAGAGGATCACGCCGCCGCCGCTGTCAGCCATTATGCCGTCTCCCTTGCAGTTCGGGCCTTCTGCCCGGATATAGCAGGCAAGCGAAAGGAACGGCCATGGTTGCGGCTGACACATTCTCAAAAATGGGCGCGCTGGTCTTGTTCTCTGGCGGACAGGATTCCGCCACCTGTCTGGCTCATGCGCTCACACATTATGCCCGGGTGGAGACGATCGGCTTTGACTATGGCCAGCGCCACCGCATCGAGCTGGAAGCCCGCCTGAAGGTGCGCTCCGCCATGACTGCGCTGAAGCCGGAATGGGCGGCGCGCCTCGGTGAGGACGTGACGGTCGATATCTCCGGCTACGGAAAGCTCGCGGAAAGCGCGCTGACCTATGAGCGCGTGATCGAGATGGGAAGAAGCGGGCTTCCCACCAGCTTCGTACCGGGGCGCAATCTGGTGTTTCTGGCCATGGCGGGCGCCCATGCCTGGCGGCGCGGGCTCAATGTGCTGGTCGGTGGCATGTGCCAGACCGATTATTCGGGCTATCCCGACTGCCGCGAGGACACGCTGAAAGCGCAGGAGCGCGCACTGGCGCTGGGGCTCGATATGGACCTCACCCTCGACACCCCGCTCATGCACCTCACCAAGGGCGAGACCTGGGCGATGGCGCACCAGCTTGGCGGGGACCAGCTGATCGGGTTAATCCTTGAAGAGACCCATACCTGTTATCTCGGTGATCGGGGTCATCGCCATGACTGGGGCTATGGCTGCGGCACTTGCCCGGCGTGCGAGCTGCGCGCGGCTGGCTGGCAGGACTGGCAGGGGGGCAGGGCGCCGTGACCTATTCAGTCAAAGAGACCTTCCTCACCGTGCAGGGCGAGGGCGGGCAGGCGGGCCGCGTTGCCGTGTTCCTGCGCTTTGCCGGCTGCAATTTGTGGAGCGGGCTGGAGCGCGACCGCGCGAAAGCCGTCTGCCAGTTCTGCGATACCGATTTTATCGGAACCGATGGCCCGGGCGGCGGCAAGTTTGCCACCGCCGACAGCCTCGCCGCCCATGTGAAAAGCTTCTGGCCGGGCGGCGGCAGGCCGCTGGTCGTCTGTACGGGCGGAGAGCCGCTTTTGCAGCTCGACGCGGCAGCCATCGCGGCCCTGAAAGCGGCGGGCTTCGAGATCGCCGTGGAAACCAATGGCACGATTGAAGCGCCGGACGGGCTCGACTGGATCTGCGTCAGCCCGAAATCAACCGCGCCGCTGAAACAGCTTTCCGGCGACGAGCTGAAGCTCGTCTACCCGCAGGCTGATGCGATGCCGGACCGCTTTGAGGGCCTGAAATTCAAGGCCTTCCGCCTGCAGCCCATGGACGGGCCGCAGCAGATGGAAAACGCGAAAGCCGCGTTTGAATACTGCCTTGCCCACCCGCAATGGAGCCTCTCGCTCCAGACCCATAAATGGATCGGGGTGGATTAGCTTCTTTAGTAATGTTCCGCACGTCCGTGCGTCGCTCCTCGCATTAGCTCGGGCGCGCTTGCGGCGCTGCGCGCCGGGTGCAGCTCTGCGTCGCGCGTGGCCGTGAGTTCAGGCCTAAGCGGCCTAATCCTGTTCGCCGCGGCGATTGCGCTCTTCTTCCTCATCACTGGTGGTCACGACATCGACCGCGCCTTCGGCAATATCGCCTGCAACGCCAATGGTCGCCCCGGCTGCGCCGACCACGGCTCCGGCTGCTGCTCCTGCAAGACAGCCCGGCAGCATAAGAAGTCCAAGCGCGCTGATGCAGACGATCAGGCGCGGTCCGGCAGGCAAAAAGCGGGTCATGTGACATCATCCCGTAACAGGCCAAGGCATCAGCCTGCCACGGGAATGGTTAGCGAAGCGTGGTGTATTGCAGGGCGCGCGCGGCGCGCCGGGGTCCACGACACCGGAGAAGACCGCTGGAAACGCCGTTGCAGGCATGGGCCCCTGGGACTGCTATGCTGCCCCGGGGAGAACACCTCCGGCATTCCAGCTACAGGCTATCGACCATCACAATTTCGGCGTCTTCGCTGGCCATTATGGTCAGCACCGGCTCATCCTTGATGGCGGCGCCATCGCGAGCATTGAGCGCGGTGCCGTTCACCTCGATTTTCCCGGTCGCCGGGACGAGATAGGCGTGACGGCCTTCGGCGAGCTTGTACTCAATGCTCTCACCGGCCTTCACAGTCGCGCCGAGCACGCGGGCATTGGCCCGGATCGGCAGGGCGTCGGTGTCGCCTTCAATGCCGGAGGCCAGTACCACCAGCTCGCCTGCGCGGTTGTCCTTGGGGAACTCGCGCGCATTCCAGAACGGCTCACCGCCGCGCTGGTCGGGCATGATCCAGATCTGGAAGATCCGGGTGGTCTCATCCTCGCGGTTATATTCCGCGTGGCGAATGCCGGAGCCCGCGCTCATCACCTGCACGTCGCCCGCTATCGTGCGGCCCTGATTGCCCAGGCTGTCCATGTGGGTAATGGCCCCGTCACGGACATAGGTGATGATTTCCATGTCCGAATGGGGGTGGGGGTCAAAGCCGGTGCCGGCCCGGATCGCGTCATCATTCCACACTCTCAGCGCGCCCCAGCCCATGCGGGACGGGTCGTAATAGGAACCGAAGCTGAAATGGTGACGGGCATTGAGCCAATCATTGGAAAAGCCACCAAGGCTTGAAAATTCGCGCTTCACGATCATGAGACGACCTCCTTTGAAGCCATAATGTTGCGTTGGCTTCAAAGATAGGGGACCGCTCTCGCTGGATTGAGGCACGGTTTGGCTGGTCAGTCTTGCCGGACTGGAAACGATCGGACGCTAGACGCGCTCGGTCACCTTGATGGCGGCGCGGCAGCCCGCCTTGATCAGGGCGGAAAGCAGCGGATAGCCGGGCGCATCGTGTGCGCCTTCGTCCACGGCGAGATCCTTATGTGCGGTTTCCTCGTCGCGATAGCGGGCGAAGTCGGCGGCCAGCTCTGTCTCACCCATGGCTTCAAGCTCTTTGACCTGTTCGTCGTAATGACCTTCGATCACGCTCTCGACGGCTTCTGTGCAGGCATGGGCGGCTTTCTCGCCCATCAGCGCGGTGGCTACGCCAAGGCCAAAGCCGGCCATACGCCAGACGGGGCTGAGAAGTGTCGGACGCACGCCGCGCTCGGCGATATAGCGGTCAAAGGCATCGAGATGGGCCTGTTCGTCGGCTTCCATATGAGCAAGCTGACGGGCAATGCGGGTCTTGGAGGGTATGCGGCCGAACACCGCGCGCTGGCCGCGATAGATATGCACCGCGCCATATTCTCCGGCATGGTCGATACGGATCATGCGGGCGATGGCGTCCTGATCACGTGCGGGCCCGGGCCGGCGGATGCTCATGTGGTAACCCTTTGGACAGGCAGAAGGCGGGTGAGGAGGATATAGGCGGAAACGGCGAGCAGTCCGGCCGAGAAGGCCGCATTCCACCCCGCCATGGATACGCCAAGGAAGCTCCAGCTTACCTCGTTGCACAGTGGGATGATGCGCGGCGTATCCAGAAAGGCCTGCATCTGCTGAATGCTGACGCTTCCTGCTGCGCCCAAGCCGGCACACGAGGGCGGAAGACCCAGAAAACCGTATTCCACCATTACATGGTGGCCCGCATGCCAGAGGCTCACGCCTGAAAGTACGGCCATAACCGCGACACCCAACGTTGCCGACAGGGCCGGCAGGCGCGCGGCGCGCAGCGCCAGGAATACGGCAATTCCACCTCCGGCGATCGCCGCATGGGCCCAGCGCTGGGTGACGCACATCGGACAGGGCAGATAGCCCCAGACGTATTCCGATGCGAAAGCGCCCGCGAGCAGGGCGAGCGACACGAGCGCGGCTACCAGCGGCCAGTTACGTGCCTCCAAGCCCCAGCGGAGCGCTACGCGGATATGAGCCTTGGCGTTCATTTTCCCGACTATAGACCGAGCCCGCACAGCAAGCGAGGGCGCAACTGCCGCAGGTCTCAACGCTTGCGGCCACGCCGCCATAGATAAATGCCCGCAAGGCCGAGTGCTGCCATCATACCAAGCGCAGCGATGGCCCAGAAACCTTCGCGCAGCACGGTGCGGACAAGATCGCTCAAAAGATCCAGGAAGGCTGGGCCCAGCACGATAAGCCCGCCATAGAGCACAACGACCCAGACCGTACCCAGTACCAGGCCGGCCAGGACCAACAGCCCGTCCCGGTTTATCAGGCCTAGCGAGGCGACCACCAGCGCGATACCTGGTGTCGTATTGGTCAGGGGCAGCGGCACAAGCACGGACAGGCAGAACAGACAGAACATCACGCCGGCCGCTCGTTCCGCGAGGGGGCCGGACAGGAAGGCAAGGCGTGGCGCGGCGAACGCCTCCAGCCAGCCGAACCAGCGTTCGGCACCGCGCGCGGTCCGTTCAAGGCTCTCCCGGGACAATCTTCGTGCGGCCAGGCCTGCAGGCAGCCATGGCGCGCTGCGCCCCATCGCCATCTGGGCCGACAGGGCCAGCATGGGCAGGGCCACGATCTGCGGCACGCCGTAAAGGAAGGGCAGGCAGACCGGCAGGGCGAGCACCAGCAGTACCATGCCGAATGCTCTTTCGCCCAACCCGGTGGAGAGTTCGCCCAGCGTCAGGCCGTTCTCGGGCGCGTTTTCGGCAAGACGCTTCAGACCGGAAACCATGCCGTAACCGGTGCTGTCGTGCGATTGAGTCATCAGGCCGTGTCCGGTGGTCGATGGCGGGTCGGGGACGGCACACTTGGCATGCCAGACCAGGCGCGTCCAGACGGATATCGTAGGGGGAGGGGACCGGTGGACGACCCAGGCTGCGCCTTGCCAGGATAATTCCGCTTGCCTCCCTCGACATCGCCGCGCCATGGCGGCAACTTGGCCCGGTCGGAATAGAACCGGTCCGGACCGGCGGAGGCGATTGATCGCGGATGATGGCGGATGAACCGGTCGGCTCGATAGATATTGTCGACTGCTACCACATTGCCGGCTGGGTCTATGATCCGCAGGGGGATGCTTGCAGCGCCAGACTGGTAATTGGCGGGCAGCTGGAATTGCCTGTCACACCGGGCGGTGCCCGGGCCGATGTGCTGGAAGCTGGCTACGCGCCCCACGAAAATGTTGGCTATAGTGTTGAATTTGGAAGCCTGAACCCGGCGGACCTGGCCGCGTTGCGATCCCTGCTCGACGCCGGCACGCTGAACGTGGCGCTGCGGGTGCGCGACACGGTGGTGATGAGCCAGGTGTTCGAGATCACGCCGGTATTCCACATCACGCTTGAGGCCCTGCCTGACGGTGCGGTGGAGGGCTGGGTTGCCGCGCCGCACTGGCCGCGCCCGGTGTCGGTAGAGTTGTGCCTTGATGGCGAGCCGGTGGAGCGCCAGAGGCTTGTCCGGGTCAATGCCAGGCGGGCCGCGTCGCAAAACCTGACCTGGGGGGCCTCGTTCAGTGCGCTCTTCCTGGCAGGCACGGGCAAAGGCCCGTCCCGAGTGACCGCGCGCATCTACGGCACGATCGGTCAGGCCGAAGCGGAGATCATGATCAATGTACCGCGCCGGGTTGATCGGGGCGCCAGCCTCGCCCTCGCCCGCGCTTCGGCGCCAGAGGCCTCACCGGTTGCCATTATCGTGCCTGTGTACAATGCCGGCAATGCGCTGCGCCGCTGCCTGGAAGCGCTTGCAAGCCACACTACAACGCCTGCGCGGCTGATCCTTGTGGACGATGCGAGCACGGACCCGACGGCGATTTCGCTTATGGACACGTGGGCGGCGAGCGGGCAGGCAGAGCTGATCCGCAACAGGACTAACCGCGGCTTCACCCGTTCGGTCAATGCCGGCATCAAGGCAGCGGGGCGGGCCGATGTCGTCCTGCTCAATTCCGATACGCGCGTCGCCCCGCGCTGGCTGGAGAACCTGCAGCTGGCGGCGCGCTCCGCCCCTGATATTGGCACGGTCACCGCGGTGTCGGACAATGCCGGAGCATTCTCGGTCCCCGACGCGCCGCCGAACCGGCGCCCGCGAACACTCAATGATGAACAGTGGGCGCGCACGGTGATGCACGCCTCCGCGCTGATCTGGCCGGAGGCTCCGACCGGTGGGGGGTTCTGCCTCTATATTCGCAGGGCGTGCCTTGATGCGGTTGGCGTGCTGGACGCGGCCGCCTTCCCAAGAGGGTATGGCGAGGAGAACGATTTCTGCATGAGGGCGGGCCGGCTGGGCTGGCGTCACCTGATTGATGACCGGACCCTTGTCCTGCATGAAGGCTCGGCCAGTTTCGGGCAGGAAAAGGCGGCCCTGCTGGCGGCGGCCCGCCGCGTGATTGGCGAGCGCTATCCCGAGTACGACACGCAGGTCAGCCATTTCCTCACCGGTCAGCCTTTCCAGCTGGTGAAAGCACGCATTCGAACCCGGCTGGGTTCAGGCCGGTTGGGCCGGGCCAGACCGCGCGTGCTTTACGTGATTTCCTCTGCCGGTGGTGGCACCCAGCTGACGAATGGCGATCTGATGGCCGGTCTGGCTCCCGACTGGGGTTGCTGGTTGCTGCGGTCGGACGGTCAGGTGCTAACGCTGTGTGAAGTGCGCGGACGCCGGACCATCCCGGTGGAAAGCGTGCGGCTGGAGAGCCCGATCGACCCTGTCAGCCACCGCTCTGCGCGCTTTGATGCCATCGTCAGCGAGTGGCTGGTGGCCTATGGCATAGAGCTGGTCCATATCCGGCATCTCGCCTGGAGCAGTCTTGGGATCACGCAGGCGGCCCGGGCGCTGTCCCTTCCGGTCATCCTGTCCTTCCACGACTACTATGCGGCGTGCCCGACCATCAAGCTACTGGATTCAAAGCTGAAATTCTGCGGAGGCCGATGCACGCCCGATACCGGTCGCGATTGCCAGCCTGATTTGTGGACGGGATTTGATACGCCGGATCTGAAGAACCGCTGGGTGCATGGCTGGAGGGAGAATTTCTCACGTGCCCTGAGCCATTGTGACGGCTTCGTCACCACCTCCGCCGCAGCGAAGGATCTTCTGACAGGCATATTCCCGCAACTGAACCAGCGTCCTTTCGCGGTCATCCCGCACGGACGCGATCTTGCGTTCTCCCAACAGGCGACCCGGTTCCGCGTGGGCGGTGGTGATAAGCTGCGCGTGCTACTGCCCGGCGCGCTGACTGAGGCTAAGGGCGCGGCGCTGGTGTCGGCCATGCTCGATCTGGGCGCGGACGCGTTTGCGGAGTTTCATGTTCTGGGGCCTGCGCCGGAGCTTCCGGACCACCCGGCAATTACCTGTCACGGGCCTTATGAGCGCGAGACATTTCCCGTTCATGCGGCCCGTATCCGGCCGCATATCGGCGCGGTTCTCTCCATCTGGCCGGAAACCTGGTGCCACACGCTGACAGAGTTGTGGGCTGTCGGCCTGCCGGTGCTGACGGTGGATATCGGTGCGGCGGGCGAGCGGGTAAGGGCG